>JBKBVM010000044.1:0-11396 GCA_046289555.1 bacterium | reverse complement strand
CTGCGGGGCGAGGTTCCCCACTTCACGGGGGTGAGCGACCCGTACGAGGAGCCCGACACACCGGACCTCGTGGTGGACACCGACCGAGAAACCCCCGAGCAGAGCGCGGCGCGGGTGATGGAGCTGCTGGCGGAGCGCGGCTACGTGCCGCGCGTGGACGCAGGGGTGCCGGGGTGAGCTGGCGCGTGCTCCTGCTGGAGTCCCGGTGGCCACGGGTGCTGTCGGACCTCGTCCGGCAGCACGGCTGGGAGCCGGTGTGCGCGCCCGCGGTGGACGAGGTGCCCGCTCCGGCGGAGGAACTGGCGGACCCGTTGGGCCGCCTGTCCTCTGGGGAGGTGGACTGGGTGGTGTTCCTCACGGGCGTGGGTGTGCAGCGGCTGTACGACGCGGCCTGCGTCCTGGGCATTGCGGAGGCGTTCGTGGAGGCGCTGCGGCAGCTGCCGGTGGCGGTACGGGGCCCCAAGCCGGTGGCGGTGTTGAGCCGGTGGGGGATCCGGCCTCAGGTGTCCGCGCCGAGCCCCCACACCACCGCGGAGCTGTGCCAGGCCCTGGACGCGGTGGAGCTACGAGGCCAGCGGGTGTTCGTCCAGCACTACGGTGAGCCGAACCTGCGGCTCCGGGACTACTTAGTGCAGCGGGGCGCCCAGGTGGTGGACGCGCTGCCCTACCGCTGGGCGGTGCCTCGGGAGGCTGGGCCGCTGGTCGCGGCAGTCCGGGCGCTGGCCGCGGGAGAGGTGGACGCGTTGGTGGTCACCAGCCGACCGCAGGTGCTGCACCTGCTCGAGGTGGCGGAGCAGCAGGGGCTGGCTGACGCGGTGCGGGAGGTCCTCACCAGCCGTGTGGTGGTGGCCGCGGTGGGTCCCACGAGCCGGGCGACCCTGCAGGCTTACGGGATCCGGGTGGCCGTGACTCCGGAGCACCCCAAAATGGCGCCGCTGGTGGCGGCCCTGGCCGCGCACCGGGCCACGAGGGAGGACTAGTGTACTATCCCCTCTTCGTCGACCTTGCAGGCCGTCGTTGCGTGGTCGTGGGCGGCGGTGCCCTGGCCGAGGCCAAGGTGGCAGCACTGGTGGAGTGCGGCGCAGAGGTGGTGGTGATCAGCCCGCGGGTGACGGAACGGATCCGGCGCTGGGCCGAGGAGGGCCGGTTGCGCTGGGAGCGCAGACGCTACCAGGCTGGAGACCTTGAGGGGGCGTGGCTCGTGGTGGCGGCGCCGGACGATCGGAGCTTGAACGCTGCGGTGTGGGAAGAGGCGCAGGCGCAGAGGGTCTGGGTGAACGCGGTGGACGACCCCCAGCACTGCAGCTTCATCGCTCCGGCCGTCTACCGTCAGGGCGCGCTGGTGCTGGCCATCTCCACCTCCGGAAAGGCACCCGCGCTGGCGGTGCGGCTGCGGGACCGGTTGGCGGCTCAGCTAGGCCCGGAGTACGCGGCGTTCCTGGAGCTCGCGGCCGACCTGAGGGGAGAGTTGGTCCGGCGGATTCCCCAGTTCGAACGCCGCCGCGCCCTGTGGTACCGGATTCTGGACTCCGGGGTGCTGGACGACCTTCGGGCAGGCGCGCGCGAGCGGGCCAGGGAGCGGTTCCTCCAGTTGGTGGAGGAGTGGGCGTGACCGGGAAGGTGTTCCTGGTAGGCGCGGGGCCCGGCGATCCCGAGCTCATCACCGTCCGGGGTCTCCGGGTGCTACGGAGCGCGGACGTGGTGGTGTATGACCGGCTGGTGCACCCAGCCCTGCTGGAGGCAGCACCGTCTTCGGCAGAGCGGATCTTCGCGGGCAAGCACCCTGCTGGTCCGCGGGTCGCACAGGACGAGATCGTACGGCTGCTGGTGGACCGGGCCCGGAGAGGCCTTCAGGTGGTCCGGCTCAAGGGGGGCGACCCCTTCGTGTTCGGCCGCGGGGGCGAGGAGGTGGAGGCGCTGCGCACCGCGGGCGTGCCCTACGAGGTGATCCCGGGCGTCACCGCGGCGGTGGCGGTGCCCGCGGCCGCGGAGATCCCGGTCACCCACCGGGCCTACGCGTCGGGCTTCGCGGTGGTCACCGGCCACCCCTGCGACGGCGGGACGGGCTTGGACTGGTCGGCCCTGGCCCGCATGCCCACCCTGGTGGTGCTCATGGGGCTGCGCCGACTGCCCCTGGTGGTGGCGCGTCTGGTGGATTCTGGCGCGGATCCTGCGGTCCCCGCGGCCATGATCGCGCGCGGCACGCTCCCCGATCAGCAGGTGGTGACGGGGACCCTCGGCACCATCGCCCGTAGAGTGGAGGAAGCTGGGCTGCAGCCGCCGTCCACCCTCGTGGTGGGACGGGTGGTGGAGCTATGCCGCGCGGCTGCGGCGGCACCGATCCCTGTGGGCCGGGAAAGGGGTGCCCTGTGAGCGAGGAAGCCGCATGCTGGCACTTCTCGTTCTGCTGGCCTTCGGTGCCGGCTTCCTGGACAGCGCGCTGGGCATGGGGTACGGCACCGTGCTCGGCCCTCTGCTGCTGGCCGCGGGGTACCGACTGCCGGAGGTAGTCCCCGCCCTCCTGCTCTCCCAGGTGATGGCCGGACTGGTGGGCGCCCGGTTCCACCACGCCAACGGTAACGCCTCCTTCAGCCGCCACTCCCTTCACCTGCGGGTGGCTGCGGTGCTGGTGGCCGCGGGGCTGGCGGGAGGGTTGGTGGGCCCGTGGGTGGCCCGACAGGTGGACGAGGGGCTGGTGCGCACGTACATGGCCCTGATGATCGTGGGGCTCGGCCTGTGGCTGCTGGTAGGGCGGACCGCGCGGGAGTTCTCGTGGGCGAGACTGGTGACCCTTGGGACCGTCGCCTCGGTGAACAAGGGGCTCACGGGGGGTGGCTACGGGCCTTTGATCGCGGCGGGGCAGATGGTGGCGGGACTGGAGCCGAAGGCCTCGGTGGCCATCACCAACCTGGCAGAAGCGGTCGTCTCCCTGGTGGCGGTGGGCAGCTACGCGTGGTGGTTCTCGGCCTCCTGGCGCTGGGATCTGGTGCTGGCGGTTACCTGCGGGGCCGTGTTGGCGGTGCCCTTGGGTGCACGGGCGGTACGGCTGGCGGGTGCAGGACGCCTGAGGGGTTGGGTGGCCACCGCCACGGTGTGCCTAGGCCTGGTGGCCTTCGTTTCGGGGCGCGGTGGCTAGGCGCCGGCCGTTTGCCGGTTATGGCGTTGACGGTGCGTCGGGGTCCTCGTACGCTACCCGTGATGCGTGCAGCGTGGCCTGCTGACGTTGGCGGGCCGCGCGAAAAGGGGACGGATGGGCATCGTATACGTGGAAGGTCGTGTCCGCGGACCCGCCGGGGAAGAGTCGGTGCGGTTCCTGGTGGACAGCGGTGCCACCTACTCCCTCCTCCCGGAGGCCGTGTGGCGGAAGATCGGGCTAGCTCCCCGGCGGGAGCACACGTTTCTGCTAGCAGACGGGAGGGCCGTCGTCCGCCAGGTTTCGGAGTGCTACGTGGTGTTGCCTCAGGGGGAAGCCCACACGCCGGTCATCCTGGGCGAGGCAGACGACCAGGCGCTGCTCGGGGTGGTAACCCTGGAGATCCTGGGCCTTGTCTTCAACCCGTTCAAGCGGACCCTGGAACCCATGCGGATGCTCCTGGCGCGGTGGGGTCTCGGTTGACGGGCCCGTCGGGGTGTGCTACAAAGGATCCATCGTGAAAGGCCTTCGGTACGCACCGCGCAGCTGTATCTGTCCGTGGCGGAGGCAGGGTCTGCCTTCGCTGCGCCCCTTCTAGGACCCCTGCGAAGCTCACCCTGTCTCCGCTGACCACGGCGGCGGGACCCGTGCGCTCTCCTGGCGCCGCGTCCCGCCCACGCACCACAGACCGTGGGACCCGGAGGTGGACGGATGGCTTCGTACGCACGGCCGGACGTTTTGGTCGAGACAGACTGGCTGGCGCAGCGGCTGGGTGATCCAGCGCTGCGCATCGTGGAGTCCAACGAGGACCCGGAGCTGTACGCGCAGGGGCACATCCCGGGCGCGATTCACCTCCGGTGGAAGACCGACCTGCAGGACCCCGTGCGCCGGGACTGGGTCTCCCGGGAGCAACTGGAGAACCTGCTGGGGTCGCGGGGCATCGGCAACGAGCACACCATCGTCCTCTACGGCGACCGGAGCAACTGGTTCGCCACCTACACCTTCTGGCTGCTGCAGTACTACGGGGTAGAGAACCTGAAGGTGCTGAACGGAGGCCGGCAGAAGTGGGTCGCGGAGGGCCGTCCCCTCACCACGGACGTGCCGCAGTACCCGCCGACCCTCTTCCGGGCGAAGGACCCGGATCCCGCCCTGCGAGCGTTCCGGGACGAGATCCTCCCGCGCTTGCAGGATCCGGCGCTCGCCCTGGTGGACGTCCGCTCCCCGCAGGAGTACCACGGTGAGCTGATCGCGCCGCCCGGATACCCGCAGGAGGGGGCGCAGCGGCCCGGACACATCCCGCGTGCCGTGAACATCCCCTGGACCCAGAACGTCCGGGAGGACGGGACCTTCAAATCGGTGGAAGAGCTGCGGGCCCTGTACGAGTCGGTCGGGATCACCCCCGACCGAGAGGTGATCGCGTACTGCCGGATCGGGGAGCGCAGCAGCCTCACTTGGTTCACCTTGAGGTTCTTACTGGGATACCCGAACGTGAAGAACTACGACGGCAGCTGGACCGAGTGGGGCAGCCTCGTGGGCGTCCCCGTGGAGCGCACCGCAGCGGGGGAGGCGAAACCGTAAGGGGGTGGAGGAGTTGCGGCGGGTGGACCACAACGCTTTGCGGACCAACCAGGCCTGCATCGTGGGCTTCACGGTGCTCGCGTTCCTCCTGGACCGCCCGTGGCTGGTGGCCGCGGTAGCCGTGGTGCTGCTGGCGGGGACCGCGCACCCACGCCTCGCCCTGTTCCAGCAGGTCTACCACCGATGGCTGAAGGGCCGGCTCCTGAGACCGGACGACCGGGAGGACGACCCCGCGCCCCACCGCTTCGCTCAGGGGATGGGTGGAAGCGTGCTGCTCCTGGCCGCTTTGAGCCTCTGGGGCGGGTACACGGTCCCGGGTTGGTTCCTGGCGTGGCTGGTGGCGGTGCTGGCCGCGGTCAACCTGTTGTTCGGCTTCTGCACGGGTTGCTTTGTGTTCTACCAGCTCAGCCGCCTCGGGGTGATCCGTCGGAGGGGGGCCGCGCACGGAGGGCCGTGATGGAACGGGCGCTGGTGGTCCTGCTGGTGGCTGTGGCAGTGGCCGCGGTGGTGGCGTGGCTGCGGTGGCGGGACCTCCGGGTCCGGGCCCACCTGCGCCTGCCCGGAGGACCCGCGGTGATCGCCTTCACCCACCGGCTGTGTGCGCCGTGTCGTAGCCAGCAGCTCCCGGCCCTGAAGCGCCTGCAGGAGCTCGTAGACTCGGACGTGCGGGTGGAGGTAGTAGACGTGGAGCGCGACCCGCACCTCGCCCGCCGGTTCGGGGTCTTCACGGTCCCCTCCACGGTAGTGGTGGGGCCGGACGGACGGGTGGTGGCGTTCAACCACGGCTTCGCGGACGAGGGCAAGCTCCTGCGGCAGCTGGGCCGGACGGCCCCGGGGATGGTGTCCGACCTTCTGCGGAGGCCCGGCCCGGACGTCACATGACCTGCCGCACCTGGTTCCCGGAGTAGCCCACCAGGACCAGGAGGGCCGCCCCGAGGGCCGACAGGAGCAGGATCCACCCTCGGGCGCGGGGCGCCTTCCACCGGACCGCCAGGTTCGCCGCGTACAGGACGGTGGTCACGTAGGCGACCGTGCTGTGGACGGTGTGGCGGGCGAGGAACGCGCTGCCCACCCCCTCCCGCTGGAGTCGAGCGAAGTCGTAGAAGGCCGTGGCCAGCGCCACGGGTGCCGCCAGCAGGCCCAGAGCGACCAGCCAGGTCCCCATGGACCGGTACAGTTCCGTGGGTTTGCGCCAGTACAGGAGGTCGAACAGCAACGCGGTGATCCACAAGGCGATGGGGAAGTCGGTGACGGGCGCGTGGAACAGGTAGCCGACCATGACCCCTCCTCCGTGGGTGCTGGCGAACTCTTTCGCCACGCCCCGCCGCGGCTCCCTGCCCGCCGCGTTGTACGGGTCGGGGGCGTTGTGTAGAATGCGGGCGAACGGTACCGCAGGCGTCCCAGGTACGTGCTGGCGGAAAGCCGCTCCGGAGGGGAGATGGAGGCTAAGGCGTGGGTCCGGGAGATCCCCCGCAAGCAGGACAGCCTGTCCGACTGGTATACCGCGGTCCTGCTGAAGGCGGAGATGGTGGACTACTCGCCGGTCCGGGGCTGCATGGTCATCCGGCCCTACGGCTGGGCCGTGTGGGAGGCCATCCAGCGGTGGCTGGACGGGGAGTTCCGGCGGACCGGTCACCAGACGGCGGCCTTCCCCCTGTTCGTCCCCGAGTCCCTGCTGCGCCGGGAGGCGGAACACGTCCAGGGGTTCGCACCCCAGGTGGCGTGGGTCACCCACGGGGGCGACGAGGAGCTCGCGGAGCGCCTGGCCGTGCGCCCCACCTCGGAGGCCATCATCATGCCCATGTACGCGCGGTGGATCCGGTCGTACCGCGACCTGCCCGTCCTCATCCTGCAGTGGTGCAGCGTGGTTCGGTGGGAGAAGGCCACGCGGCCGTTTTTGCGGACCACGGAGTTCTTCTGGCACGAGGGGCACACCGCCCACCGCACCGCGGAGGAGGCGGACGCGGAGTGCCGGCTCATCCTGGACATCTACCGACGCCTGCTGGAGGAGCAGCTGGCGATGCCGGTCCTGGTGGGCCGCAAGCCGGCCAGCGAAAAGTTCGCGGGCGCGGACTGGACCTACACCCTGGAGGCCCTCATGCCGGACGGGCAGGCCATCCAGGCGGGCACCTCCCACTTCCTCGGCCAGAACTTCGCCCGTGCTTTCGATGTCAAGTTCCTCGACCGGGACAACACGGAGAAGTACGTGTGGACCACCTCCTGGGCAGTCACCACGCGGTTGGTGGGTGCCCTGGTGATGGCCCACGGGGACGACCGGGGTCTGTTTCTGCCGCCCCGGGTGGCGCCGATCCAGGTGGTGGTGGTCCCGGTGCGCGGGGAACGGGAGCCTGCGGTGCTGGAGCGGGCCCGTCAGATCACGGCGCAGCTCGCGGAGCGGTTCCGGGTCAAGCTGGACGATCGGGAGGAGTACACGCCCGGCTGGAAGTTCAACGAGTGGGAGATGCGGGGGGTACCCCTCCGGGTGGAGCTGGGACCCCGGGACCTGCAACAGGGCCAGGCGGTACTGGTTGCCCGCGACGCAGAAGGGGCTCGTCAGGCGGTCCCGCTGGACGCTGTGGTGGAACGGGTGGGTGCAGAGCTGGAGGCCATCCAGTCCCGCATGCTGGAGCGCGCCCGGAGGTACCTCGCGGACCACACGGTGCGCGCCGCGGAGTACGGAGAGGCTTTAGAGCTCATCCGGCAGCGCCGGGGCTTCGTGGGGGTGTTGTGGTGCGGACAGAGTTCCTGCGAGGACCGGCTGCGGGAGGAAACCGGAGGCTCGCCCCGCGTGATCCCGGAGGAAGCCGTGGAGGGGAGCTGCTTGGTGTGCGGGAGACCGGCCACCGCTCTGGTGTACTTCGCGCGCGCGTACTGACTTGAGGAAACCATCCCGCTTGGGGGGAACTATGGCGGCGGACCTTCAGTTCCGGGGAAGGAATCCGGACCCCCTGCCCGGGCCGGCCGGGCGTCTCACCTCCCCGCTGGTCCGCAGGGACGGGCGCCTGGTGCGGGCCAGTTGGGAGGAGGCCCTGGACCGGGCCGCGGAGGGGTTGCGGCGCATTCGGGAACGGTACGGAGGACAGGGGTTTGGGCTGTTCAGCTGCTCCAAGTCCACCAACGAGCTGAACTACCTGGCCGGGAAGTTCGCGCGCCAGGTGATGGGCTCCAACAACGTGGACAGCTGCAACCGCACCTGACACGCCCCCAGCGTCGCCGGTCTGGCGGCGGTGTTCGGGGCAGGCGGGGGAACCAACTCCTACCGGGAGATGGAGGAGACGAATCTGATCCTCCTGTGGGGCTCTAATGCCCGGGAGACCCACCCGGTGATGTTCCTCCACATGCTCAAAGGCGTTCGGAACGGTGCGCGTCTGGTGGTGATCGACCCCCGGCGGACCTCCAGCGTGGCGTTCGCCCACCGGTGGCTTCCCGTGCGGGTGGGGACGGACATCGCGCTTGCGAACGCCATGGGCCGGTACATCATCCACGAGGGACTCCTGAACGAGGAGTTCGTCCGGGAAGCTACGGAGGGGTTCGAGCGGTACCGGGAGGCGGTGGAGCCCTACACCCTGGAGTACGCGGAGGCCATCACCGGGGTCCCCCGGGAGCTCATCGCGGCCACAGCCCGGGAGTACGCCACCTCTCCCCGGGCCATGATCTGCTGGACACTGGGCATCACGGAGCACCACAACGCGGTGGACACCGTCTTCAGCCTGACCAACCTGGCGCTTTTGACGGGCCACGTGGGTCGGTACGGTTCCGGCCTCAACCCCCTGCGCGGACAGAACAACGTGCAGGGCGGAGGGGACATGGGGGCGCTGCCGAACCGGCTCGTGGGGTTCCAGGATGTGGAAGACCCGGAGGTGCGGGCCCGATTCGAGCGGGCCTGGGACTGCACCATTCCGCCAAAGGCGGGCTGGCACCTCACGGCTATGTACGACGCCATGGAGAAGGGGTTGCTCCGGGGCCTGTACGTGATCGGCGAGAACCCCGTGCGCTCCGACGCCAACGCCACCCGCATCCTCCGGCTGTTCCGAGAGCTTGAGTTCCTGGTGGTGCAGGACCTCTTCCTCACCGCCACCGCGGAGCTGGCGGACGTGGTGCTCCCCGCAGCTGCGGCCTGGTGTGAATCGGAAGGCACCGTCACCAGCAGCGAGCGGCGGGTGCAGCGGGTGCGCAAGGCCCTGGAGCCCCCGGGGGAAGCCCGGGACGACCTGTGGATTTTGCAGGAGCTGGCGCGGCGACTCGGGCGGCAGTGGGACTACCCTGACGCGGAGGCGGTGTGGAACGAGGTGCGGGAACTGTCACCGCCGCACCGGGGCATGAGCTACCGGCGCCTGGAGGAGCTCGGCGGAATCCAGTGGCCGTGTCCCAGTGAGGACCACCCCGGGGAGCTGTTCCTGCACGGCCGGCTGTGGAAGCGCCCGGTACAAGGCCCGCGGGCTCCCTTCATGCCCACCCACTACGAGCCACCGGTGGACGAGGTGAACCAGGACTACCCGCTTCTGCTCACCACCGGCCGGCGGCTGTACTTCTTCAACACGGGCGTGCAGACGGCCCTGTACAGGACCCCGGTGCCGCAGGAGGAGTACCTCGTCCTGCACCCCCGGGATGCGGAGCGGTATGGCATCGCGCACGGAGACCGCGTGCGGGTCTCCTCCCGGAGGGGATCCGTGGAGGCCACCGCGTGGGTGGAGTCCACAGTCTTGCCCGGCCTGTGCTTCATGACCCTGCACTTCCCGGAGAAGACCCCCACCAACTTCCTCACCGTGGACGCCGCGGACCCCAAGTCCGGGACCTCGGAGTTCAAGGCCACCGCGGTCCGGGTGGAGCCGATCCCGAGGGGGCGCGTTCCGGTGGAGGCCACCAGGGAGAGGGCACCATGAGTGCGATCCCCCTCCGCGGGTGGGGGGTGGAGCTCCAGCGGCTGGAGCACGTGCCTCCGCCTACCCCCGAGGAGCAGCGGGCCCTGCAGCGGGTCTGGGGCCACCTGGGGCCGGAGGAGCGCGTGGGCCGCCGGGACCTCCTGCTTCCGGCCCTGTGGGCCGTGCAGGAGGCCCGGGGCTGGATCTCCTATCCCGCGGCTGCAGCCATCTGCCGGGAGCTGGGGCTGCCGCTGGCAGACGTGTACGGGGTGGCGAGCTTCTACGCGCTGCTGGCGACCGAGCCGAGGCCGCGGCGGATGATCCACCTCTGCGACGACATCGTGTGTATGCTCCGGAGCGCGGACGCGCTCGCACAGACCCTGCACCGGCTCCTCGGGGACCCCATCGAGGAGCCCGCCCACGGGGAGACGTACGGCCACAGCCCCCTTCCCCAAGGGACGGCATCGCCCGAGGGCTTCCTCCCGTCCCTGGGCTGGAGCCGCTCGCCCTGCCTGGGCCAGTGCGACCGCGGAGTGGCGGCCCTGGTGGGGGAGCGCGTGCTCCTGGGACTCACCCCCGAGGCACTGGAGGAACGGGTGCGGGCGTGGTTGCTGGGAGAGGAAGGTCCGGCTGAGGCCACCTCCCCGCCCCCTCAGCTGGGCTGGAAGGGGGAGGGAACACCGCTGCTTCTGGCCCGGTGCGACCGGATCGTCCCCACGTCTGTGGAGGACTACCGGTCGCTCGGGGGATACGAGGGGCTGAAGCGGGCCATGACCATCGGGCCGGAGGCCACCATCCAGGAGGTGGAACGCTCCGGGCTCATCGGGCGGGGCGGGGCCGCGTTCCCCACGGGCCGGAAGTGGGCCCTGGCCGCCCGTGAGCCGCCGCCCCGCTACGTGGTGTGCAACGCGGACGAGAGCGAGCCCGGAACCTTCAAGGACCGGGTTCTCCTCGAGAAGGACCCCTTTTCGGTCATCGAGGGGCTCACCATCGCCGGGTACGCGGTGGGAGCGGAGCGGGGCTACCTCTACATCCGGGGCGAGTACCCCGAGGCGTACCGGACGGTGGTGCAGGCCCTGGAGGTGGCGCGAGCGGCCGGCTACCTGGGCAGCCGGATCCTAGGGACGGGGTTTTCCTTCGACATCGAGGTGCGGCGGGGTGCCGGGGCTTACGTCTGCGGGGAGGAGACGGCCCTGTTCAACTCCATCGAGGGGTGCCGGGGCGAGCCCCGGAACCGGCCGCCGTTTCCCACCCAGGTGGGCCTTTTCCGGCGTCCCACGGCCATCAACAACGTGGAGACCCTGGCCTGCGTCCCTCCCATTCTGGCGCGTGGCGGTGAGTGGTACGCGCGGCTGGGGACCGAGCGCTCGAAGGGCACCAAGCTCGTCTGCGTGAGCGGGCACGTGGCCCGCCCCGGGCTGTACGAGGTTCCCTTCGGGGTTCCCATCCGCACTGTCGTGGAGGACCTAGCCGGAGGGGTGCCGGGAGGACAGCGGGTCCGGGCGGTGCTGTGCGGAGGGGCGGCAGGGACCTTCCTCCTGCCTGAGGAGTTGGACACTCCCCTGGCTGTGGAGACCCTGCACGCCATCGGGGCGGCGCTGGGTTCCGGAGCCCTGGTGGTCTTCGACGAGCGCACGGACCTGTGGACGGTGGTGGAGCGGATCGCGCGGTTCTTCCGGGACGAGTCCTGCGGCCAGTGCGTCCCGTGCCGGGTGGGTACCCAGCGGCAGCTGGAGCTGGTGGCGGAGCTGCGGCGCGGCGGCGGACGGGTGGACCCAGAGGTGCGAGGGCTCCTTGAGGAGCTGGCGCAGGTGATGCGGGAC
>JBKBVM010000043.1:0-11525 GCA_046289555.1 bacterium | reverse complement strand
AACAGGGGCTCTTCCCGGACGCACAGCACCTCACACCCCTCCGCCCGCAGGCGCCGGACGGCCTCCGGAGGAGCCACGGGGACCGCCACCACCACCCGGGCGGCGCCCCTCCGGCGGACGGACCGCACCGCCGCCACCATGGTGGAGCCGGTGGCGATGCCGTCGTCCACCAGCACCACCGTCCGCCCCGAAACCTGGGGTGCTGGCCGGTCCTGGCGGTAGGCCTGCAGCCGCCGGCGGATCTCCTCCAGCTGGTAGGCCACCTCCTGCTGCAGGTACTCCTGCGGCACCCGCAGGGAGGTGGTGACCCGCTCGTCCACGTACACGCTGCCGTCCTCCGCCACGGCGCCTATGGCCAGCTCGGGGTTGTACGGCGCCCGCAGCTTCCGGGGGACCGCCAGGTCCAGGTCGGCGCCCAAGGCCCTGGCCACCTCTGAGGCCACCACCACGCCTCCTCGCGGGATCCCCAGGACCAGGGCGGTGGCACCGTCCGCGGCCAGGTGCTGTCGCACCAGGTCCCCCAGGACTGCGCCCGCGTGACGCCGATCCCGGAACAGCAAAACCACCTCCTCTTGTGTCCCCGCGCGCGGCAAGTCAGGCTCCCATGGCCTGAGCCACCGCCTGACGCTCCTCTTCCGACAGGGGGTGGGAGGGCTTGCCGTCCCGGAGGGCTTTGGCGTACGCGTACGAGCCGTCCCGCCCGTGCAGCACGCTCAGGACCACCCCGTCGCCCCGCCCGTCCAGCAACGCCAAGCTGAACGACAGCCGTCCCCCGGACTCCCGGAAGGCGTCGTAGCGGACCATGCCGACCCGCTGCACACACCGCGCCAGTTGCTCCGCCAGGTGCGCCTGCTCCGCCCGCAGCCTCTCCAGCTCGCGGACCTGATCCTCCGGGAACTGGCCCACGGTCGGACCGCGTGCGAGGCGTGCGGTCCGACGGCCTACCACGGCCACCGCGGCGGCCAGGATCCCGACCGCGCACACCAGAGCCCAGTCCAACACCCGCAGCCCTTCCACCGTCTGCCCCTCCGCGGCACCCGTCTACCCCAGGCCCTGCAGCCTCCGCGCCTGTTGTTGGAGCAGCTCCCAACACCGCCGCACGTGCCGGAGCTGCGTGCGCAGGTTGCCCACCGCCAGCCGGAGGACATACTGGCCGCGCAGGACGGTGTGCGACAGGTACGCCTCACCGGTAGCGTTGACCGCCTCCAGCAGCCGCTCGTTGAACCGGTTCGCCTCCTCCGGGGTCAGGCCGGGGGCCCGGTGCCGGAAGCACACGGTGGAAAAGGGGACCGGTGCCACCCGCTCGAACTCCTCGGAGGCGTCCACCCAGTCCGCGAACTGGCGGGCCAGCTGCAGGTGGCCGCGCAACGCCTCCTGCAGCCCGCGCACCCCGAACATGCGGATGACCATCCACAGCTTCAGAGCGCGGAACCGGCGTCCCAGCTGGATCCCGTAGTCCATGAAGTTCACCGCGTCCGCCACGGGCGTCTGCAGGTAGGCGGGCACCAGACTGAACGCACCGCGCAGGACGTCCGGACGCCGGGTGTAGAAGGCGGTGCAGTCGATGGGGGTGAACAGCCACTTGTGGGGGTTCACCAGGAAGGAGTCGGCCCGCTCGCAGCCCCGCAGGACCCACCGCATCTCTGGCAGGATGGCCGCCGCCCCACCGTAGGCCGCGTCCACATGCAACCACACCCCGTACCGCTCGCACACCCCGGCGATCTCGTCCACCGGGTCCACGCTGGTGGTGGAGGTGGTGCCCACGGTGGCCACCACGCACACCGGCCGCCACCCGGCGCGCACATCCTCCCGGATGGCGTCCTCCAGGGCGTCCGGCCGCATGCGGTAGTCCTCGTCCGTGGGGACCTTCCGGACGCCCTCCTGGCCCAGACCCAGCACGAGGGCTGCCTTCTCCACGCTGGAGTGCGCCTGCTCGGAGGTGTACAGGCGCAGCCGCGGGAGGTCCGGCCGCCCCGCCATTCCGCGCGTGCGGATCTCCAGGCCCAGGGCTTCCCGTGCGGCGGCCACCGCGCACAGGGTGGCCACCGACGCGGTGTCCATGATGACCCCGAACTGTTCTGGCAGGCCCAGCATCTGCCGCAGCCAGTCCAGCACCACCTGCTCCAGCTCGGTGGCCGCCGGGCAGGTCCTCCAGAGCATCCCGTTCACGTTCAGGGCCGCGGACAGCATCTCGCCCAGCACGCCGGGCGCAGAGCCGGTGATGGCGAAGTACGCGAAGAAGGCAGGGTGGTTCCAGTGGGTCACGGCGGGGAGCACCACCCGCTGGAAGTCCTCCCACACCGCCTCGAACGGCTCCGGCTCAAGCGGAGGCGAGCCCGGTAGCAGGGAGCGCAGCTGTCCGGGCTGCGCTCTGGACAGGACCGGGTAGCGCTCCGCGTCCTCGAAGTACCCCTGGATCCAGTCCACCACTTGCGCTGCGGCAGACGCAAACTGGCGTTCGACTTCTGGGATTGCACTCATGGGTGGCTCCTCGCTTGCTCCATATCGGTGGGGGACGCCTGCGGGCGACCCCACACGGGAGGTTTTCCGTTGGGCACGACCGTGGTCCCTCGGTCTGGCGTCGCGCGGACCGGCGCGTATCGAGTGTACACCCTCGCGTGGGCCGGCGCCGGGTTGTTGCTGCTGCTGGTGTCAGCGCCCGCGCTCCCGAGCTTCCCTCCCGAGTACCTGCTGTTTGCCGCCATCTCCGTGGCGGGCCACGTGTTCTTCGTCCTGGACCTGCCCGGCGGGCTGCGCTTGAGCCTGCAGGCCGTCCTGGCACCCGTGTGGCTGTACGGCTGGAAAGCCGCACCGCCCCTGTTCCTGCTCACCCTGCCCCTCGTGCTGCGGAACAGCCGCGGGGATCCGCTCCGAGCGCTCCTGTACTTCGGCAAAGGCTGCGTGTGGGCCGCTGCCGCGGGCAACCTGTTCGCGCTGCTCCGGCCAAGCCCTTCCCCGCAGCCCACCTGGCCTGAGGTAGCCTCCGTGCTGGTCTCCGGCGCGGTGTTCACCGTGGGCAACTTCCTCGTGGCCGCTTTCGGCCGCTACCTGGCCGTCGGGGACACCCGGGTCCTGCAGCCCCGTCAGGCCCTCGAGGGGCTCACCCTGATCTTCTCCGCGTACGTGCCGCTCGCCTACCTCCTGCTCCTCGCCCTGCAGACCGGACCGGGAGCCGCGTTTCTGGCGGTGGGCGTGTGGCTGCTCACTGCGGTGGCGATGAAGGGGCTGGCGGAGACCCGCCGGGCCAACGAACGCCTGCAGGAGGCGCTGCGGGAACTGGAGCGCCTCACCGTCACAGATCCCCTCACGGGGCTGTGGAACCGCAGGCACTTCGTGCAGGTCCTCCCGAAGGAGCTGCACAGGCACGCCCGCACGGGCCGGCCCCTCAGCCTGCTGGTGGTGGACCTCCGGAGCCTGAAGCACGTCAACGACACCTACGGCCACGAGGCAGGCGACCGGGCCCTGCAGCACGCCGCGGAGGTCTTCCGGGAGCGGCTGCGCGCCTCCGACCTCCCGTTCCGCATCGGCGGGGACGAGTTCGCCCTGCTCCTTCCGGACACCGACACCCAGGGGGCCGTGACCGTGGCGGAGGCCATCACAGACCGCCTGGCCGCAACCCGTCTGGAGTGCGCGCCGGGCGCACGCATGGAGGCCACCGTGGGGGTCGCCACTTTCCCCCGCCACGGCCGAGACCCAGATAGCCTGGTGGCCGCCGCGGACGGCGCGCTCTACCGGGCCAGGGAAAAGGGAGTGCCGGTGGCCGCAGCTGAGGAGTGACTACGCGAGTTCCAGGGCCTCCCCGACGCCCCGCATGGCCTCCAGCACGGTGGCCACGTGGTCCTCGAAGGGCACCCCCAGCTCCTCCGCGCCCCGCACCAGGTCCTCCCGGCTCACCGCCCGCGCGAAGGCCTTGTCCTTCATCTTGCGCTTGACGGACTCCACGTCCACGTTTCGGAGGGACCGGCCCTTCACCAGGGCCACCGCTACCACGAACCCCGTGATCTCGTCGCACGCGAACAGGGCCTTCTCCATGGGGGTGTGGCGCGGGACCCCGCTGTAGTCCGCGTGGGAGAGGATCGCCCTGCACCAGTGTTCGGGCACCCCGCGCCGGCGCAGCTCCTCCACGCCCACGAAGGGGTGCCCGCCCGGGCCCGCGTAAGGGTAGCGCTCGTAATCGAGGTCGTGCAGCAGGCCCACGGTTCCCCACTCGTCCTCGTCAGCCCCGAACCGGCGCGCGTACGCCCGCATGCAGGCCTCCACCGCCAGGAGGTGCTTGCGCAGGTTCGGGTTGCGGATCCACTCGCACACCAAGGCGTACGCCTCGTCCCGCTTCACCGGGCTCCCTCCCGAGCTTTGCCCTATCCTGGCACTGAAGTTGCCTGGTGGTCCACCGGAGGACGCGGATGGAAGACACCCTGCCTCCGACCCGCGCCGGGCCCTCCCGGGTGTACCTGGCCTACGCCCTTAGTTGGCTGGCGGTGGGCTTGGTCCTGCTGGGTGCCGCCCTAGCGCACCTGGCCCGGATTCAGGACCTCCGGACGTTTCTCGTCTTCGCTCTCCTTACGGCTGTAAGCAACGCCGTGGCCGTCCGATTCCCCTCAGGGGCCATCCTGGGTATGCAGGCGCCCTTCGTCTTCGGCGCCGTGTGGCTGCTGGGCTGGCAGGCGGCCCCGCCCCTGTACGCCCTGTGCGCTCTGGCGTTGCCGCTAGTCCACCGCATAAGCCCCCAGCGCGCGGTGGTGTTTTTCGGCAACACCTCCCTTGCCATGTTCCTGGCCGGCGGACTGGTGTGGCGGATGTGGGGCGGCCCCATGCCCGAGCTACCCGGGATTTCCGACGTGGGCGCTTTGCTGGCCGCGGGGGTGGTACACGGGCTCATCAACACCCCTGCCGCCGCCGTGGCGCGGTTCTTTGAGTCCGGGGACCCGGCCACCCTCCGTCCGGGCATTCTGGTCCCCATGCTGGGCATCAGCGTCGCGGTGTACGCTCCGATGTCGGCCCTGCTGGTCGTGGCGTACCGGAGCGGGGTGCCCGTTTTCGCCCTCTCCGTCTCCGTGTGGCTGCTGGTGGGCCTGACCCTCCAGGCGTACCGGGCCAGCCGGGACCTGCACGCGCGGCTGGATCAGGCCACGCGGGAGCTGGAACGGCTGAGCACCACAGACCCTCTCACGGACCTTCTGAACCGCCGCATGTTCGTCGAAATCTCGCAGCGGGAGCTGGCCCGCCACCGACGCTACGGGGACCCCGTGAGCGTGGTGCTGCTGGATCTGCGCCACTTCAAACGCGTCAACGACACCCTGGGACACCAGGCCGGGGACGCGGTGCTGCAGTGGGTCGCCCACGTCCTCCGCCGCCGCCTGCGCCGGACCGACTACGCGTTCCGGCTCGGCGGAGACGAGTTCGCCGTGTTGCTGCCAGGTACGGGGTTTTCTGGGGCCCTGGAGCTGGCGGAGTCCCTGTACCGGGCCCTCCGGTCCGGAGACCGGCTCCGGGGTGCGGACGTCACCGTGGGGGTGGCCAGCTGCCCTGAGCACGGGGCCACCGTGGAC
Source organism: bacterium (assembly GCA_046289555.1). GTDB lineage: Bacteria > Sysuimicrobiota > Sysuimicrobiia > Sysuimicrobiales > Sysuimicrobiaceae > Tepidifontimicrobium. The sequence goes on along the minus strand of JBKBVM010000043.1, from coordinate 5,976 downwards.
GAGCTGGTACGGGCAGCCGACCGCGCGCTTTACAGGGCCCGGGAGGAGGACAAGTGGCTGGGCGCTGCACACAACTAGCCCAATACCAGGTGCATCGGGTACCCGCCCAAAATCACGGCCCCGTCCTCCGTAATCGCCCACACGTCTTCCAGCCTGACCCCGATCCCCTGCTCGGGATAGTACAGGCCAGGCTCCACGGTCACCACCACCCCCGGCCGCAGGACTGCCTCGTTGCCCGGGTGATCCGAAAGCCGGGGCTCCTCGTGCACGTCCAGCCCCAAGCCGTGCCCTAGGCTGTGCACGTAGCCCACCTGGGTCGTGGGGTCGGAACACACGGTGGGGTGCCCTCGGGACTCGAAAAACTCGCACGCCACCCTTTGCAGGTCCGCGCAGCGCACCCCCGGACGCAGGGCCTCGGTCACCCGCAGGTAGCACTCGTGGACGTCCCGGTACACCCGCAGGACTTCCGCGGAGGGCTGCCCCACGCACCAGGTCCGGGTCATGTCGAAGTAGTACCCGCCTCCCGAGGGCCTCGGGAAGATGTCGAACACCACCGGCACCCCCTCGGCCACCGGGGCCCGGTCGTCGCCCCTGGAGTGCGGAAGCCCGGCGTCGCGGCCCTGCGAGAAGATCGTCCCGGAGTCCTCCAAGCCCTGCTCGGCCAGCCAGACCCGGACCCTGGTCTTCACGTCCCCCACGGTCAGCACGCTGCCGTCCGGCTTGCGCAGCAGGCCGTCCCGGACAGGGCAGGAGCTCAGGAACTGCTCGGTTTTCTGCACGACCCGCTGGGTTGCAGCCCCCACGGCCCGGATCCTGTCGAGCTCGTCCCGGTCCTTGGTCTCCCTGGCCACGGCCAGCACGGTGCGGCCGTACTCCCCCACCACCTCCACCCCTTGCAGGCAGGCAGCGAGCCTGCCCAGGAACCGGTACGCGACCCCTTGGTCCATCTCGCCGTAAAAGGCCACCCTCCCCTGCACGCCCTCGTCTTTAAACAGGCGCTGGAACAGCAGCACCCTGGCCTCCAGGGGGTCGCCTGCGGCCGCCTGGAGCAGCTCCTTCCAGTCATACAGGCCGAGGTTGCGGGTCCGCAGTCCAGTCCTTTCGGCCTCCCCGCGCTCCATGGTCCCGTGGCAGACCACCCCGGGCGAGCCCCGCTTTTTGACGTAGATCGCCCCCGGGATGGGGATCCCGCGGAGGACGTACAGCATGTTGGCCTCGTCCGCCCTGCCCGCCACCACAATGGCGTCCAGGCCCCGTTCCTCCATCAGCGTGTCCAGGTCGGACCTCACGGCTATTTCTCGAGAAATACGAGCTCAGGGCAGGGGACCGCCCAGGACCAGCTCGCAGATCCGGGAAAGGTCATCGTCCGAGTAAAACTCGATCTCCACGACCCCGCGTCTTTTGCCGGTCCGCACCCGCACGCGGGTCCCTAGGCGCTGGCTGAGAGCCTCCTCCAAGGCCACAAGGTCAGGACTTAGCGTCCTTTGGCGCCGTCGACGCCCTGGGCCGGTCTCCGGCCGGACCAGCCGCCCCAGCTCCCTGGTGGTCATCTTGCGCGCTACCGCCAGACCTGCCAGCTCCACCCGCCGCGTGGGGTCTGCCACCTCCAGGAGCAGGCGGGCGTGGGCTTCGGAAAGCTCACCCTTTTCCACCGCCTGCAGAACCTCCTGAGGCAGCGACAGCAGCCGCAGGGTGTTGGCCACCGCGGGCTGGCTGCGGCCCACCAGGCGCGCGACCTCCTGCTGGGAGAGCCCGAACTCCTGCACAAGCCTCCGGTAGGCCCGAGCCCGCTCCACGGGGTTGAGATCCTGCCGCTGCAGGTTCTCCACCAGGGCTAGAGCCAGGCTCTCCAGCTCGCCCACGTGACGGACCACCGCGGGCACGGTGGCGAGCCCGGCCAGCACCGCGGCGCGCCACCGGCGCTCGCCGGCCACGATCTCGTAGCCGTCCCCGGCAGGCCTCACCACGATGGGCTGCAGGATCCCGTGCACCCGCACGGACGCTGCGAGGTCCTCCAGCTCTTCGTTGGGTACTGAACTCCTGGGCTGGTTTTTGCTGGGCCTCACCCGGTCTACCGGGAGGTGCTCGATCCGTTCCTCACGCGCCAGGGCTTCGGCCCCCGGGATCAGGGCTGCAAGTCCCCTCCCGAGGCCCCTTGGCCGGTGCCCGCTCACCGCACCCCTCCCGCGACCCCTGCCGGAGGACGCAGCTTGGCCCCCAGCTCCTCCGCCAGGGCCTCGTACGCCCGAGCGCCCTTGGAGTGCGGGTCGTACAGCATCACGGGCTTGCCGTGGCTCGGTGCCTCGGCCAGCCGCACGCTGCGGGGAATGACCGTCCTGGCCACACGGCTTCCGAAGTAGCGCCGGACCTCCCCGGCGACCTGCTCGCTCAGGTTCGTCCTCGGGTCGTACATGGTCAGGACCACCGCGGCCACCTCCAGCCGGGGGTTGAGGGTCCTTTTGACCAGCTCCACGGTGTGCACCAGCTGCGCTAGGCCCTCCAGGGCGTAGAACTCACACTGGATAGGCACGAGGATCCCGTCCGCGGCAGCGAGGGCGTTCAGGGTCAAAAGGCCGAGGGACGGCGGGCAGTCCACGAAAATCCAGTCGTAGCGCCCCTGCACGGATTCCAGGGCGTCCCTAAGGCGGGTTTCCCTGGACGGAGCGTCCACCAGCTCGACCTCCGCGCCGGCTAGGTCTGCGCCGCTGGGGAGCAGGTCCAACCCGTCCAGCTCGGTTGGAAGCGCGGCCTGCCTGACGGAGGCGCCCCGGAGCAGGCAGTCGTAGGTAGACAGCCTCACGTAGTCCCGGCGCACTCCGAGTCCGCTGGTGGCGTTACCCTGGGGGTCCAGGTCCACGAGGAGCACCCTCCAGCGCCCCCGGGCCAGGTAGGCGCCTAGGTTCACCGCGGTGGTGGTCTTACCGACCCCGCCCTTCTGGTTGGCTAGCGCCAGGATCACGACTGGCTTTTTCTGTTCCGGCCTTGCCGGGTCCTCTAGGCGGCCCCACTATCGCGCTTATTTCCCGGGAAATATCTGGTCAGGCCACCAGGCCACGACAACCGCAACCCTGCGCGTCTTCCCGGGCTCCCACGGCACCGGCCAGCTAACCTCGCGGAACGGGGGGAGGACCTCCGCGTCGGGCCCTACGGGCACTGCCACCAGCCCTCCCGTCGTCACCAACCCCCCCGCCAGCTGTAAGAGCCTGTGCGGCCCGGCCACCGCCCGCGCCACCACCACGTGGAACCGGCGCGCGTACTGCGGGTTTGCGGCCGCCTCCTCCGCCCGGACTGGTTCCACCTGCACGTTTGCTAGTTTCAACTCAAGCGCCACCCGCTCCAGGAAGGCCGCCCGCTTCCGCCGGGGCTCCAGCAGCAAGACCCACAGGTCCGGCCTGGCCACCGCCCACACCACACCAGGCAGTCCCGCACCACTACCCACGTCCGCCACGGCCCCCCCTTCGGGGGGTCGGATCGTCGCCAGGAGCAGCAAGCTGTCCAGCACGTGTGCCCTCAGCAGCTCGTCCGGAGCGGCAGGGGCCACCAGGTCCAGCCTGCGGTTCCAGTGCACCAGGAGGTCCAGGTAACGCCGCAGAAGGGCCAGCTGGCTGTCCGAAAGCTCAAGGCCTAAAGCCCGACAAGCCTCCTCAAGGTCCACGGCGCTGTTGCCAGGCGCGCCCGACCGGCCTCCTCTGGGGCCTTTTGGCGTGCTGCTGGCCCGCGGCGGGCTCCACCACCACGTGCCGACTGTCGCCCGTGCCCTCGCTGCGGGTGGTCACCTTGGGGTCGCCGGCCAGAGCGGAATGGACCACGCGCCTTTCCCGGGAGTCCATGGGCGGCAGGTGTACCGGCTTGCCCTGTGCCACGGCCCTGCGGGCAGCCCGTCGGGCCAGCTCGGCCACGTGCTGCCGTCGGCGCGCGCGGTAACCCCCGATGTCCACCTCCACTTCCGCCCGAGACCCCGTGGCCTGGTGCACCATCGCCGCCAGGACCGTCTCCACGGCCTCGATGCCCTGCCCCCTGCGGCCGATCAGCAGACCGAGGTCCTCCCCCTGGACGTCCACGAACAGCCCCCGCTCGGTGGCGTGGGCCAGCACCGACGCGGAAAATCCCATCTTGGTGACCAGGGTGCGGGCGATCTCCGTGGCCGCCGCCAGGGTCTGGGCGTCCGCCGGTTCCTCACGCAACTGCGAACGGGGCACCACCCGTACCCGGGCTTCCCGTGCTCCCAGCCCGAACACCCCCCGGGATCCCTCGTCCAGCACGTGGATCTCTGCCTCCTCCCGCGTGAGCCCCGCCCGCTCCAGCGCCGCGGCGATGGCCTCCTCCACCGTACGTCCCGACGCCACCACCTCTCTCACGCCCTCTCCACCTCCGCCGCCTTCGCCCCGCTCCGGCGTCTGCCCTTCGCAGGCACGTCCACCGGCTGGCGCCTGGGCAGCCCCACCACGCTCAGGTACTCCGCCACGTACGCCAGCGTGGACGCAAACCAGTACAGGGACAGCCCCACCGCGAAGTTCAGGCTGAACCAGGCGATCAAGAACGGCATGAAGACGAACATCCGCGCCTGCTGGGGGTCCGTCACGGAGACCCTCTGCTGCAGGTACGTGGACGCCCCGATCAGCACCGGCACCAGCGCGTACGCCACCGCGGCTGCCCAGCCGTACCTGCCCGGGTCGCTCAGCACGGTCACGGGGTGCACGAGGAGGTCCCACGGTCCGAACGGGACGGTCTTGAGGACCTCCCCGCTGCGGGACACGAAGTGCGAGGGGTCGCTGAGGACCCGGTACAGGGCGAACAGCACCGGCATCTGCAACAGCATCGGCAGGCAGCCCCCGAAGGGGTTCACGCCGTGCGCCCGGTACAGGTCCATGATCTCCTTGTTCAGCCGCTGGGGGTCGTCCTTGTACTTGCGCTGCAGCGCCTGCAGGTGGGGCTGCAGCTTCTGCATCTCCTTCATGGACCGCAGCTGGCGCCGCGTGAGGGGGTGGAGGACCAGCTTGACCACCACGGTCAGCGCGATGATGGCCCACCCGTAGGAGCCCGTCACCTCGTACAGGAACCGCAGCAGGGCCGCCAGCTGCGCCACAAGCCATGCAAACAATCTGTCGCCTCCGATTCCTGCCTTACGGCACCGGGTCGTAGCCCCCCGGCGCCAGCGGGTGGCAACGGGCCAGCCGCCGCAGGGCCAGCCAGCTGCCCCGCAACGCTCCGTACCGGGCGATGGCCTGCGCCGCGTACTCCGAGCAGGTCGGCCAGTACCGGCACACCCGCGGAGTCCACCGGGAAACCCGCTGGTAGGCGCGGATCGTCATCACCAGCACCCGTGCCGCTACGGTGGGCCCTCGCCCCGCAGGGCCCCCAGCTCCTTCAGCAGCCCCCACAGCTCCTCCCGCAGCTCCCAGAACGAAGCGCTCGCCGCCTGCGCGCGGGCGGTCACCACCAGGTCCTGAGCCCCAGCCAGGGGGAACTGGCGGAGAATCTCCCGCAGCCGCCTGCGGACCCGGTTGCGGGCCACCGCCTTGCCCACCCTCCGGCCCACCACCACGCCCACCCGCAGCGCCTCCTGCGCCGGGCACCGGTACACCACCAGCAGCCTTCCAGCCTTCCGTACACCCTCCGCGTACGCCCGCTGGAAATCCCGGGCCGACCGCAGACGCTGTGGCTTCAAGGACTGTGGGGAGAGCGGCTCTCAAACCGTCAGCCGTTTCCGTCCCGCCTGCCGCCGCCTCCGGAGCACGTTCCGCCCGCCCGCGGTCCGCATGCGGGCCCGGAACCCGTGCGTCCGCTTCCTGTGGCGCCGCTTCGGCTGGTAGGTCCTCTTCACGCTCCCTCCTCCGGCCGGCCGCTAGTATACCAGCCCCTTTCCGGTCCCGCCAGCGCGCGGCTGTGGACAACCTGTCCGTGACCCCCCCGCCAGTCCACAACGTCGCCAGACCCCGCGACCCCGCCCCAGCCCCCGGGCCGGACCCGCTCCGC
>JBKBVM010000042.1:0-11572 GCA_046289555.1 bacterium | reverse complement strand
GGGGCGGAGGACGGCACCTCCCGTCGCCGGGCCGGCGAGGGCGAGGCGGGTGTGCAGGGCGGGCCGCGGGGAGACCTGTACGTGGTGGTACACCGGAGCCGGCACCCGGTGTTCCACCGGAAGGGACGCGACCTCTACGCGGATCTGACCGTCTCCATGGTCCAGGCGGCTTTGGGGGACGAGGTGGACGTCCCCACCCTGGAGGGCCCCGAGCGGGTCACCCTGCCCGCAGGCGTGCAGCCCGGGGAGGTGCTGACGTTAAAAGGCCGCGGCATGCCTGACCTGCAGGGGCGCCGGGGCGACCTGCACTTCCGGGTGCGGGTGGAGATCCCCCGGCAGCTCACGGCGGAGCAGCGCCGGCTGCTGCTGGAACTGGCCAGGACCATGGGCCTGGAGGTCAAGCCGCAGCGCCGCAAGTTCTCCGACCGCGTGAAGGACCTGCTGTCGTGAGGCCGCGCAAGGCCAGCTCCTCCTGGTTGGAGGTGTCCGTGGTGACCTCGCCGGAGGCCGCGGAGGCGGCGGCGGCACAGCTGGTGGAGCTGGTACCGGGGTGGGCGGAGGACCGGGTGGACGGCGGGGTGAGGTTGGTGGCCTGGCTTCCGGACGACCCGGTGTCCCGCCGGTGTGTGGAGACGCTGCGTCACCGGCTCCGCCAGCTGGCCACGTGGGGGCTGGATCCGGGCGTCTGCCAGGTCCGGGTCCGGACGGTCCCCGGGCAGCCGTGGGAGACCGCGTGGCGGCGGCACTTCCGGCCGTTCCGGGTGGGCCGGTTCCTCGTGCGGCCGCCCTGGGCTCACCACCGCCGTGACGCTGGGGCGGTGGTGCTGGTGCTGAACCCGGGCATGGCGTTCGGGACGGGGCTGCACGAGTCCACGCGGCTGTGCCTGCGGGTGCTGCCGGACCTGGTGCGGCGCGGGGCGCGGGTGTTCGACGTGGGGACCGGGTCCGGGATCCTGGCGATTGCGGCGGCTAAGCTGGGCGCGCGGGTGGTGGCGGTGGACTGCGACCGGCTGGCCTGCCAGATCGCGCGGGCCAACGCGCGGGCCAACCGCGTCAGCGACCGGGTGGCGGTGCGGTGCGGCGACCTGTTCGGGCCGGTGCGGGGCCGGGCGGACGTGGTGCTGATGAACATCACCGCGGAGGTGCTCCTGCGGGCGGTACCCCTGGTGGGCCGCTACCTGCGGCCCGGCGGTGCGTGGGTGGTTTCCGGGATGGTGGCCGGCAACACGAAGTCGGTCCTGGAAGCTGCGGCAGCGCACGGCCTGCGGGTGGAGCGCCTGCTGCGGGACGGGGAGTGGAGGGCCGCGGTGCTGCGCGCCGCGGGCGGGCGAAACCGTGCGGCGCCTGCTGGCTAGACCCGACCCTGGCGATCCCACCTGGCTGCTCCTGGACCCCCGGCAGGCCCGCCACGCGGTGCGGGTGCTGCGGCTGCAGCCAGGCGACCGGTTCCTGGCCTTCGACGGCGCGGGGAGCCAGTGGGAGGCGGAGCTGGTGCAGGTGGCGCCCGCGCGGGCGCGGGTGGTGCGCGCCTTGCCCGCAGCCTCCGTCCCGTACCGTCTCACCCTGTATCAGGGCGTGCCGAAGGGAGACCGCATGGACCTGGTGGTGCGCATGGGTACAGAACTCGGGGTCGCAAGCTTTGTCCCGGTGCGGACCCGGCGCACCGTGGCCACCGGAGACCGCTCCGACCGCTGGCGCCGGGTGGCGGCGGAGGCGGCGAAGCAGTGCGGCCGTTCCACGGTTCCGGAGGTGGAGCGCGTGGTGGACTTCCCCCAGGCCGTGGAGTGGTTCCGAACGCACCCGCTGCGGCTGGTCCTGTGGGAAGGCGGGGGACGCCCCCTCGCGGAGGTGGTGACGGAGTCCTCTGCCCACGAGCTGGCGCTGTTCGTGGGGCCGGAGGGCGGCTTCGAACCCGGGGAGGTGGCCCGCCTGGAAGAGGTGGGCACCCTGTGCAGCCTGGGGCCCCTGGTGCTGCGGACGGAGACCGCCGCGGTGGCCGCCGCGGCGGTGGTGCTGGGCCTCCGGGGCTTTACTCCCCCATCCGACCGCTGATAGACTCTCGGAAAAGCCATGAAGGCTCTCCGGGAGGGAGCTATGGCTGGAAACCTGCCCACTCGACGGATCCTTCCCACCCGCAGGTGTGTCTCGTTCCGCCCACCCGCCGCGCGGGCGCGCCGGTGACGCGTCTCCGTGGCGTTGCATAGCTATGCAGTCTGGTGCATACTCATGCCACGGAGGTGGAGCGTGACCGAGGCGTACCTGGCGCTGGACGACGGGTTGGTGCTGCGGGGCCGCAGCGTGGGCGCGGAGGGCGAGGCGGCGGGCGAGGTGGTGTTCACCACCAGCATGACCGGTTACCCGGAGGTCCTCACGGACCCCTCGTACGCGGGGCAGATCGTGGTGATGGCCTTCCCCATGGTGGGCACCTACGGGGTCGACCCCGGCTGGGCGGAGTCGCGGCGGCCGTTCCTGCGCGGGTTCGTGGTACGCCACTGCAGCCCGTACACGTGGCACTGGGCCGGCCGCACCACCCTGTCCGACTACCTGAAGCGTTGGGGCGTGGTGGCGCTGGAAGGGGTAGACACCCGGCGGCTGGTCCGCCACCTGCGCACCGCGGGGCTCAAGCGGGGCGTGCTGGCCACGGGAGCCCGGGACCCACAGGAGCTGGTGGAACAGGCCCGGTCGGTGCCGGACCTGTCCTGCGTGGACGTGGTGGAGGAGGTCTCCCCGCCGGCCCCGTTCACGTTGCCCGGCGAGGGACCCAGGGTGGCGGTGGTGGACTGCGGGCTCAAGCTGGGGATCGCACGGGAGCTGCACGCGAGGGGCTGTGAAGTGGTGGTGGTGCCGCACCGGGCCACCGCCCAGGACATCCTGGCGCTGAATCCGGACGGCGTGGTGGTCAGCAACGGCCCGGGCGACCCCGCACGGCTGCAGGCCACGGCCCGGGAGATCCGGGCCTTGTGGGAGCGCGTGCCGGTCTTCGGGGTGTGCCTCGGTAACCAGCTGGTGGCCCTGGCCGCGGGGGCGAGGACCTTCAAGCTGCCCTTCGGACACCGGGGTTCCAACCACCCGGTGCTGGAGGTGGACTCGGGGCGGGTACGCATCACCACCCAGAACCACGGCTACGCGGTGGACGAGGCGAGCCTAGCCGGTACCGGCCTGCGGGTGACCCACCGCAACCTGCACGACAACACCGTGGAAGGCCTCGCACACGAAGCTTTGCCGGTGTTCGCGGTGCAGTTCCACCCGGAGGCCCGACCCGGGCCCCGGGACTCCCGGGACCTGTTTGACCGCTTCCTGGAGCGCCTGCAGTCCGCGCGCCCCACCGCGCGCGCGGCGAGGACAGCCTGACGTGCCCAGGCGAGCCGACCTCCGCAAGGTGGTGGTGATCGGCTCTGGCCCCATCGTCATCGGGCAGGCCGCGGAGTTCGACTACTCCGGGACCCAGGCCTGCCGGGCGCTGGCGGAGGAGGGGGTGGAGGTGGTGCTGGTCAACAGCAACCCCGCCACCATCATGACCGACCCCGAGACCGCAGACCGGGTGTACCTGGAGCCCCTCACCGCGGCGTCCGTGGCGCGGGTCCTGGAGGTGGAGCGACCCCAGGGGCTCCTGGCCACCCTCGGGGGGCAGGTGGGACTCAACCTGGCCGCGGAGCTGGCGCGCCTGGGCGTGCTGGAACGCCTGGGTGTGGAGCTTCTGGGTACCCCGCTGCACGCCATCCACGACGCGGAGGACCGGGAGCGCTTCCGGGACCTGATGGCCCGCATCGGCCAGCCGGTGCCGGAGAGCACGGTGGCCTCCACTCCCGAGGAGGCGGTGGCGTTTGCAGAGGCCCTGGGCGGCGAGGTGGTGATCCGGCCCGCCTTCACCCTGGGCGGCACCGGTGGGGGTCTGGCGGAGGGGCGGGAGGCGGTGTACGAGGTGGCCGCCCGCGGGATCGCCACCAGCCCCATCGGTCAGGTGCTGGTGGAGCGCAGCGTCCGCGGCTGGAAGGAGATCGAGTACGAGGTGGTGCGGGACGCAGACGACAACACCATCACCGTGTGCAACATGGAGAACGTGGACCCCATGGGCGTGCACACGGGGGACAGCATCGTGGTGGCGCCCAGCCTCACCCTCAGCGACCGGGAGCACCAGATGCTGCGCAGCGCGGCGCTGAGCATCGTCCGGGCCCTGGACGTGCGCGGGGCGTGCAACGTGCAGTTCGCCTTGGACCCCACCTCCGAGCGGTACTACGTGATCGAGGTGAACCCGCGCCTGTCCCGCAGCAGCGCCCTGGCCAGCAAGGCCACCGGCTACCCCATCGCGCGGGTGGCCGCCAAGATCGCGGTGGGCTACCGCCTGTGGGAGATCCAGAACCCCATCACCCGCGGGACCGCGTGCTTTGAGCCGGCCCTGGACTACGTGGTGGTGAAGATCCCCCGGTGGCCGTTTGACAAGTTCGCGGACTCCGACCGGCGCCTGGGTACCCAGATGAAGTCCACGGGCGAGGTGATGGCCATCGGCCGGACCTTCACGGAGGCGCTGCTGAAGGCCGCCCGGAGCGTGGAGGCGGGGGGGCTGGGCCTGTACCACCCGCAGCTGGCGGCGCTTCCCGACGACGCCCTGTGGGCGCGGGCACAGACCCCCTGCGACGAGCGGCTGTGGGCCCTGGCGGAACTCCTGCGGCGCGGGGCGGACCCACAGGAGCTGAGCCGCCGCAGCCTGGTGGACCCCTTCTTCGTGTGGGAGCTGGCCCGGGTGGTGGAGGTGGAGCGGCGGCTGGCGCGCGACCGGTCGCCGGAAGCCCTGGGGGAGGCCAAGCGGGTAGGGATGTCGGACGCGGAGGTGGCGCGGGTCTGGGGGACCACCGAGGAAGCGGTACGGGCCTACCGGAAGTCGCTGGGGCTACGCCCCACCTACAAACTGGTGGACACGTGTGCGGGCGAGTTCCCCGCGGCCACGCCGTACTACTACAGCACCTACGAGGAGGAGGACGAGGCGGAGGACGACCCGCGGCCCTGCGCGGTGGTGCTCGGCTCCGGGCCCATCCGCATCGCGCAGGGCATCGAGTTCGACTACAGCACGGTGCACGCGGTGCGGTCCCTGCGGGAGGCGGGCCTGCGGGCGGTGGTGGTGAACTGCAACCCCGAGACCGTCAGCACCGACTTCGACATCTCCGACCGGCTGTACTTCGAGCCGCTGTCGGTGGAGGACGTGCTGCACGTGGTGGAAAAGGAACGGCCGGCGGGCGTGCTGGTGCAGTTCGGGGGCCAGACGGCCCTGAACCTGGCCGGCCCCCTGCACCGGGCGGGTGTGCCCGTGCTGGGGACCCCCGTGGAGAGCCTGGACATCTCCGAGGACCGGGAGAAGTTCGACGCCCTCCTCAGCCGCCTGGGGATTCCGAGACCGCCTGGGGGCGCGGTGCGGTCGCCGGAGGAGGCGCACGACCTGGTGGCAAGGGTGGGCCTGCCGGTTTTGGTGCGGCCCTCGTACGTCCTGGGCGGCCGCGCCATGCGGGTGGTGTACTCCGCGGAGGAGCTGGACCGGGTGGTGCGGGCCGCCCTGGCGGTGGACCCCCAGCACCCGGTCCTGGTGGACCGCTACCTCCCCGGTGTGGAGCTGGAGGTGGACGCCATCGGCGACGGGACCAACCTGCTGGTGCCGGGCGTGATGCAGCACGTGGAGCGGGCGGGCGTGCACTCCGGGGACAGCATGACGGTGTTCCCCGCGCCGCACCTGCCGCCCGAGGTGGCCGCGAGGGTGGTCGAGATCCTGCAGTCCCTCAACCGCGCTCTGGGCGTCCGGGGCTTTCTGAACGCGCAGTTCGTGGTGCACGGCTACCGGGTGTACCTGCTGGAGGCGAACCTGCGGGCCAGCCGCACGGTGCCCTTCGTCAGCAAGGTGCTGGGGATCCCTCTGGTGCAGGTGGCCACGAGGGTCATGCTGGGCGCGTCCCTGGACGAGCTGGGCTTTCCGGGCGTGTACCACCTGCCGGCGCCGCGGCAGGTGGGCGTGAAGGCGCCGGTGTTCAGCAGCGAGAAGCTGCCCGGAGCCGAGGTGGCGGTGGGGCCGGAGATGCGGTCCACGGGAGAGGTCATCGGGCTGGACCGGCACCTGGCGGGCGCTCTGTACAAGGCCTTCGTGGCCGCGGGGGTGCGCCTGCCCCTGCAGGGGGCCCTCCTCCTGTCGGTGGCGCGGCGGGAGCGCCCCGAGGCGGTGCGGCTGGCGCGGCGGGCGGTGGCCGAGGGGCTGGTGCTGTGGGCCACCCCCGGCACCGCGGAGGCGCTGCAGCGCGCGGGACTGCCCCACCGCCGCGTGGACTACGAGGAGGCCGTCGCCGCGGTGCGGGGCCGCATGGTGGCCGCGGTGGTGTGCGTGCCCACCGTCGGCTACGACCCCACGCGGCCCGGCTTCCGGCTGCGCCGGGCGGCGTTCGAGGCCCGGGTGCCGTGCCTGACGTCTCTGGAAACCGCCTGGGCGCTGCTGGACGCCGTGGAGTTCGCCCAGGCGGCCCCGATCCCGCAGCCCACCGCGGGCCCCGCGGCTTTGGGCTAACCTTCCGGCCCGGGAAGCGCGGCACGGCGGGCCGTCGTATCATCCTATTGGCCGGGAGGAGGAGGGCTCCATGAACACTCGGGAGATCACCGTGGGCGGACTGCTGACCGCCGTGGCCTTGCTGATCCCCTTCGCGTTCCGGGGAACGCCGCTGCAGCTCTTTATCCCCGCGCTCAACTACTCCGCCACCTTCGCCTCCCACGTCCCGTCCATGCTGTCCATGCTGGTGAGCCCCGCGGTGGCGGCGCTCGTGGGGCTGGGTTCCGCGGTGGGGTTCACCATCACCCTGAACCCCGTGATCGGCGCCCGCGCCTTCACCCACGCGGTGTGGGGGCTTGTGGGGGCGCTGTTGATCCGGAGGGGCTGGCCCTTTTGGGCTGCGCTGGCGGTAGCGCTCCCCATCCACGCGGTGGGCGAGGGGCTGGCGGTGTGGTGGCTGGGGACGGGTTTCCAGGCGGGGCTGTTCGTGGCCGCGGGCACCGTCCTGCACCACCTGGTGGACAGCGGCATCAGCCTGGCGGTGTTCCGCTTGGTGCTGCCGGTGCTGCGGCCCCAGGGGGCGGCGTAGGATGCCGCGCTACCACGTCATCACCTACGGCTGCCAGATGAACGTCCGGGACTCCGAGACCCTGGCGGGTCTGCTGGAGTCCATGGGCTACCAGCCCGCGGAGCGTCCCGAGGACGCGGACGTGGTGCTGGTGAACACGTGCACGGTCCGGGAGGGCGCGGACGAGCGCGCCTACGGGCGGCTGGGCGAGCTGCGTCGGCTCAAGCAGCGCAAACCCGGCCTGATCCTCGGGGTCGCCGGGTGCCTGGTGCAGAAGGACCGGGAGGAGGTGCTGCGACGGGTCCCGCACGTGGACCTGGTGTTCGGGGTCCACAACCTGCACCGGCTGCCCGACCTGCTCCGCCAGGTGCAGGAGGGCTGCCAGCGGGTGTACGAGGTGTGGGACCGCCGCCCCCGGGACGAGCCGCTGCCGGCGCTCCCGGCGGCCCGGCGCGGGCGGGTGCGCGGGTACGTGAACATCATCCACGGCTGCAACAAGTTCTGCACCTTCTGCATCGTGCCCTTCGTGCGGGGCCGGGAGCGCAGCGTGCCGCCCGAGCAGGTGGTGGCGGAGGTGCGGGAGCTGGCGGCCCAGGGGTTCGTGGAGGTCACCCTGCTGGGCCAGAACGTGGACTCCTACGGGCACGACCTACACCCCCGCACGGACCTAGCGGACTTGCTGCGGTGGGTGCACGAGGTGGAGGGGATCCAGCGCATCCGGTTCACCACCAACCACCCCCGCGACATGACGGAGAAGCTGGTCCGGACGGTGGCGGAGCTCCCGAAGGTGTGCGAGCACGTCCACCTGCCCGTGCAGTCCGGGGACGACGAGGTGCTGCGCCGGATGCACCGGACGTACACGGTGTCCGACTACCTGCGGACGGTGGACGTGATCCGGCGCTACCTGCCGGACGCCAGCATCACCACCGACCTCATCGTGGGGTTCCCGGGCGAGACCGAGGAGCAGTTCGAGAACACGTTGCGGCTGGTGGAGCGGGTGGGCTTCGACGCCTGCAACACCGCCAGCTACTCCCCGCGGCCGGGCACCAAGGCCGCCACCTTCCCCGACCAGGTGGACGACCAGACCAAACAGCGGCGCCTGTGGGCCCTCAACCAACTGGCGGAGCGGGTGGCGTACGCCCGGAACCAGGCCCTGGTGGGCACCACCCAGGAGGTCCTGGTGGAGGACGTGGGGCGGGCTGGCGGCGTGGTGGGCCGGACCCGCACGAACAAGGTGGTCACCCTGGATGGGCCTGCCGACTGGGTGGGGCGGGTGGTCTCCGTCCGCATCCGGGAGGCGGGCTCGTGGGTGCTGCGGGGTGAGGCGGTCGCCGGAGTTGCCGTAGTGGGGTGACGCGGTCACCGCCGCAGGAACCACCCCTCCAGCCGGTCCAAAGGCACGACGACCAGGGTCGGGCGACCGTGGAAGCACGTGTAGGGGTCGTCACAGCGTTCCAGGTCTTCCAGCAGCGCACGCATCTCCTCCACGGACAGGGCATCCCCGGCCCGCACCGCGCTGTGGCAGGCCACCACGCTGGCGGCGCGCTCCAGGGCCCGCTGGCCCGCGGTGGGGACCCCGTCCCACAGGCCTTCCCGCAGGCAGGCGCGCAGCACGGCCTCCGGCGGTAGCCGGTCCGAGATCACGGGCACCGAGCGCACCAGCACGGTGCTGCCGCCGAAGGGTTCCACCTCCAGGCCCAGCTCCCGCAGCAAGGGCGACACCTCCGGGAGCACGGCCACCTCCGAGGGGCTCAGGTCCACCGTCACCGGTGCCGCCAGCAGCTGCGCGTGGGATCCGCGGGCTCGGTCCCGCAGCAGCCGCTCGTACAGGACCCGTTCGTGGGCCGCGTGTTGGTCCACCACCACCAGCCCCTCCGCGGACTCCGCCAGCAGGTAGGTGCCGGCCAGCTGGCCCAGGAGGCGCAGGCGCGGCAGCCGTCTGGGGGGCTCGGCTTCCAGCACGCCGAGCTGCACGGGCTCGCGGACCTGCCACCCCGCGGGCGGGGACGTGGCGGCCGTCGGCGGGGCGGCCAGGGGGACCGCCCGCACCAGCGGACGGGAACGGTACGCGTCCCGCACCGCGCGCTCCACCACGGCGAACACCCGGCCCTCGTCTGCGAACCTCACCTCCAGCTTGCGCGGGTGCACGTTGGGGTCCACCAGCTCGGGGGCGAGTTCCACGTACAGGGCGCACGCGGGGTGCTGCCCCGTGAACACCAGGGTCCTTGCGCCCTGCTCCACCGCGCGGCTCAGCAGCGGGCTGGTCACGGGCCGCCGGTTGACGAAGAAGTACTGCCCGGACCGGCTGCGGCGGGCCAGGGACGGCGGGGCCAGGAAGCCCCACACGTGCACGCCGCCCCCCTGCGCCTCCACCGCCAGCAGCTCGTCTGCCGGTACCGCCAGAATGTGGCTCGCCCGCCGCAGCGGGTCTTCCGCGGGCCACGCAGCCACCTCCCGGCCGTCCCGCACCACGCGGAAGGCCACGTCGGGGCGGGCGAGGGCGTGCCGCTCTGCCGCGTCCAGGCACAGGGCTGCCTCCCGGGCCACGGACCGGAGGAAGTTCCGGCGCGCGGGGGTGTTGTAGAACAGGCGCCGCACGGTCACCACCGTGCCGCGGGGACCGCTGGCCGGCTCCGTGCGGGGCTCCGACCCGCCCTCCGCGCGCACCCGGGTGGCCACCTGACCGTCGCAGGTGAGGATCTCCACCTGCGAGACCGCCGCGATGCTGGGGAGCGCCTCGCCCCGGAACCCCAAAGTGCGGATCCGGCGGAGGTCGTCCGGTGATGACAGCTTGCTGGTGGCGAACCGGCGCAGGCACAGGGCTGCGTCCTCGGGATCCATCCCCTCGCCGTCGTCGATCACCCGGACCAGCTCGAAGCCGCCGCCGGAGAACTCCACGGTGATGCGGCGGGCGCCCGCGTCGAGGGCGTTCTCCACCAGCTCCTTCACCACCGAGGCGGGCCGCTCCACCACCTCGCCCGCGGCGATGCGGTCCGCCAGCCAGCTCTCCAGCACGCGGATGCGGGGCACGTCAGCGCCTTGTGGTCCCGGGGCGCATGCGGACCACCTTGGACGGCTGCGGGCTGGCCCGCTCCCGTACCCGCTGCTGCAGCTCGTGCAGCTTGTTGAGGGCCTCCAGGGGCGTCATGGACGCTAGGTCCAGGGAGGCCAGCTCCGCCTCCACCTCCGACGGCACCGACAGGGGAAGGGCCATCTGGACCGCACGGCCCCGCCGGGCCAGGGCCCCCTCCTTCCGGGCGAGGCCCTGCAGCTCCTCCAGCAGTTCCGCGGCCCTGCGGGTGACCTCTTGCGGCACGCCCGCCAGCTGGGCCACGTGGATGCCGTAGGCGCGGTCGGAGGCGCCCTCCACCACCCGGTGCAGGAACACCACCCGCTCGCCTTCCTCGCGGACCAGCACGTTCAGGTTGAACACCCCGTCCAGGCGCCCAGCTAGCTCCGTGAGTTCGTGGTAGTGGGTGGCGAACAGGGTCCGAGGCCGTGCGTGGGCCTGCAGGTACTCCACCACCGCCCACGCGATGCTGAGCCCGTCGTAGGTGGCCGTCCCGCGGCCCACCTCGTCCAGGATCACGAGGCTGCGGGGCGTGGCGTTGCGCAGGATGTTGGCCACCTCCTGCATCTCCACGAGGAAGGTGCTGCGCCCGCCCGCCAGGTCGTCGGCGGCGCCCACCCGGGTGAACACCCGGTCCACCAGACCCACCCGGGCGGACCGGGCGGGGACGAAACAGCCCGCCTGGGCCAGGATCACCAGCAGGGCGTTCTGCCGCAGGTACGTGGACTTGCCCGCGAAGTTGGGGCCCGTGACCACCGCGATCCGACGCCGGGAATCCATGCGGAGGTCGTTGGGGACGAAGGGCTCCTCCAGCAGCCGCTCCACCACCGGGTGCCTGCCCCCCTCCACCTCCAGGACGGGCTCCTCCACCACCTCCGGACGGGCGTAGCCGTACGCCTCGGAGGCCTCCGCGAACGAGCACAGCACGTCCAGGGTGGCCACCGCGGAGGCGGTGGTGAGGAGCGCGGCGCCTCGGGCGGCCACGCGGTCCCGGAGGCTGCAGAACAGCTCGTACTCTCGCTCCTTCTGCCGCTCCTCCGCGTGCAGGATCAGGGCCTCGCGCTCCTTCATCTCAGGGGTGACGTAGCGTTCGGCCCCCACCAGGGTCTGCCGGCGCTCGTAGTCCGGCGGCACCCGGTCCCGGTGGGGGCGGGTGACCTCGATGTAGTAGCCGAAGACCTTGTTGAACCCTATCCGCAACGACTTGATACCGGTTCTCTGGCGCTCGCCCGCCTCGAGCTCCGCCAGGAAGCGGCGCACGTCGCGCGTAATGAGCCGCAGACTGTCGAGCTCTGCCGAGAACCCCGGCCGCACGACGTCGCCACCCTCGAGCGACGCCGGCGGGTCATCGGCAATGGCCTGCGCGATGGCGGCGACAGCATCCTCGCAGGGACGCAGCCGCTGAGCGAGCGCGCTC
>JBKBVM010000041.1:0-11678 GCA_046289555.1 bacterium | reverse complement strand
GGTGAACAACGTCCTCGGCGTCCCGTTCATCTTCCGGGGCGCCCTGGACGTGCGCGCCCGCGCCATCAACGAGGAGATGAAGCTGGCTGCGTGCCGGGCCCTGGCCGCCCTGGCCAAGCAGGAGGTACCTGACTCCGTGCTGCGTGCCTACGGCCTGGAGAAGCTGGCCTTCGGGCCGGACTACCTCATTCCCAAGCCCCTGGACCCGAGGGTCGCCTTGTGGGTGGCGCCCGCGGTAGCGGAAGCGGCCATGCGCACCGGGGTCGCGCGACGGCATGTGGACCTGGAGGCTTACCGCGAGGAGCTGGCCCGCCGCCTGGTGCGCGGTCGGGAGGTCATGGGGGTGGTGTTCCAGAAGGCCCGCCGGGACCCCAAGCGCATCGTGTTCAGCGAGGGCGAGGAGCCGAAAATCCTTCGCGCCGCGGCCATCGTGGCGCAGGAGGGGATCGCCACGCCGTTGCTCATCGGCCGGGAGGCGGTGGTACGGGCGCGGATGCAGGAGCTGCGGATCAACGGCGCCGTGGAGGTGGTGGATCCCGACCGGTTCGACGGGCTCGAGGCGTACGCACAGGAGCTGTACCGCCTACGTCAGCGGAAGGGAGTCACCCTCCGCGAGGCCCGGACCCTGATCCGCCAGCCCAACTACTTCGGGGCCATGATGGTGCGCAGGGGTGACGCGGACGGTTTCGTGGCGGGGCTCACCTACCACTACCCGGACGTGATCCGGCCCGCCCTCCAGGTCATCGGCCCGGGGCCAGGAGTGAGCCGGGTGGCGGGCCTGTACCTCATGATCCTGGACGGGCGGGCCTACCTCTTCGCGGATCCCACGGTGAACATCGATCCCACCGAGGAGGAACTGGCGGAGATCGCCATCATGGCCGCGGACAAGGCGCGGGAGTTCGACCTGGAGCCGCGGGTGGCCATGATCTCCTTCTCCAACTTCGGGTCCACCCGGCACCCTCGGTCCGACAAGGTGGCCCGCGCCACGGAGCTGGTGAAGGAGGCCCGCCCGGACCTCATGGTGGACGGCGAGATGATGGCGGACGTGGCCCTGTCCCCGGAGCTGCGGGCGGAGGACTACCCGTTCTCCGCGCTGGTGGGTGAGGCCAACGTGCTGGTGTTCCCCAGCCTGGAGGCGGCCAACGTGGCCTACAAGCTGGTCCAGCGTCTGGGAGGCGCCGTCGCCGTGGGGCCCATCCTCATGGGGATGGCGAAGCCGGTCCACGTGCTCAGCCGCGGCGCGGAGGTCAGCGACGTGGTGAACATCACGGCCATCGCGGTGGTGGACGCCCAGACCCCGAGGAAACCGGTGGGCGTCCGCTCGCTGTCGGGGGTCCGGCTGTGAGGGCTACTCCTTCTTGCGCTTGGCCCGCTCCACGTAGGTGCTGGTGGCCACCTCCACCCGCACCCACTCCCCGGGTGCGATGAAGGGGGGCACTAGGATCACCAGGCCGTTTTCCAGCCGCGCCTCCTTCCACACGTTCTCGTTGCCCACCGAGCGGGTCGGCGGCGCGGTCTCCACCACCTGGAGCTCCACCACGTCCGGGAAGACCACGCCCACGGCCTGGCCCTCGGAGAACTCTACCGGGACCGTGCTGCCCTCCGTGAGGTAGGCCGCGGCCGGGCCCAGCCGCTCGTTGTCGATGGACACCTGTTCGAACGTCTCGCTGTCCATGAAGTGGGTGGCCTCCGCGTCGCGGTACAGCACCTGCATGGGACGGCGCTCCAGCTGGACGTCCTCTACGGTCTCGTCGGCCCGGAAGCGCACCTCCCGCACGGCGCCCGTGTGCAGGTTGCGCAGCTTCGCGTGGGTCACCCCGCCCATCTGCCCGCCCCCCGCGTGGTAGGACGCCGTCACGACCTTGTACAGCTCCCCTCCGACCCGGATGGCCATCCCGCTGCGGAGTTCGGACGCCACCACCATGTCCGCTCCTCCCGCCCGCGCCTCCACGCTCTAGTATAGGGAGGCCGGCAGCTTCACGGCGAGTCAGCCCCGCGGAGCTGCCTCCACAGGCTCACCACCTCGTGCGTGTCGTCCAGCTCTACGGCTGCCAGCCGCACCACGGACCCACGGGGCACCGGGGACCGCACCCGTACCCCGTGCGCCAGCCCCACGGGCAGGGCGTCGAGCCCGTCTGCCTCCTGCGCGGGCAGGAGCCTGCCGAACACCGTGTACCCACCCTCTCCGTCCAGGACATCCCCGGGCCGAAGGTCCCGCTTGGCCACCGCTACCACTTCCGCCACCCGCTGCGCGGGCTGGCCGGTGGCTTCGCCCCGCAGCACCGCCCGGGCCACGCTCACACCGACCTCCAGGCCCACCCAGTGCGTCGGACGGTACAGGGCCGCGTACTGTCCTGAGGAGTCCGTCCGGATCCCGTACTCGGAGAAGCAACGTGCCACGTAGTCGGAGCCCGCCCGCACCACCACGAACACACCCCACCGCAGGTCTCCGGGGACCGGGCTACCGTCCGCGTTCAGGCTGGAGACCACCTCCAGCGTGCCCGCCCGCTCCAGGACCCCGCCCGCCTCGCGCGGCTTGCAGACCTCCGGCAGTCCGTCCACCCCACAGGCCGGAAACTGCAGGCCCCCGCTCTGCGGGACGAGTCCCGTGGCGTTGGCCACCGCCGCCATCTCGATGGCGGACTTGGTGCCGTCCAGGAAGGAGGTGAACATGCGGGCGTTGTAGTCGCCGGTCGCCACCCTCTCTGGGGTGAACCCGTAGTGCTCCCACACCTGGTCGGGGGTGACGAAGGCGTAGTCCGGCAGGTAGCGCGTACCCTTCCCCGCGCAGACGACCTCGAACCCGCACACCCGGGCCCAGTCGACCAGCTCGCAGATCAGGGCCGGCTGATCCCCGTACGCCAGGGTGTAAATCACCCCTTGCTCCCGAGCCCGCCGCGCCAGCAGCGGCCCCACCAGCACGTCCGCCTCCACCGTGACCATGACCACGTGCCGGCCCGCCCGGATGCCTTCCAGGGCGTGCCGGACGGCGGCCGCGGGAGCGCCCGTGGCCTCCACCAGCACGTCCAGCGCAGCGGCCCGGATCAGGGCCTGAGCGTCGTCGGTCACCCAGGTCGTCCCCTGGCGCAGCGCCGCGGCCGGGTCCGGTGCGGAGAACCGTTCCTCCGGCCAGCCCGCGCGGCGCAGGCTCTCTCTGGCCCTGTCCGGCGACAGGTCGCAGACCCCCAGCACCTGCAGCCCCGGGGTGTGCAGGGCCTGGGCGAGGAACATGGTGCCGAACTTCCCGGTGCCCACGAGCCCGACCCGGACCGGCCTGCCCTGCTCCGCCCGCCGGGCCATTTCCGCGGCGAGCCCACCGAACCCGGGCTCCCGTCCTCTCACCATGGCGTCCCCTCCATCCTTCGCCTCGCCTCGGCAGGGAACTTGTGACCCCGCGTGGTACCATCATGACCGTCACGGACAGGAAAGAAAAACGGGGAAGGGAGGCCTGGCATGAGGCGTTACGGATTCCCCGGCTTGGTGGTGGCCGCGCTGCTCGCGGCCCTGGTGGCGGGGGCTGACGGCCCGGTGGGAGCCCAGTCGGTCCCGCGGCAACTGCGCATCGCCATCGGCATCGACGCGGACCGCCTGGACCCGGCGGAGCAGACCACCACGACCATCGCCAACATCGTGGACTACATGTTCGAGACCCTGGTGGACCTACACCCGACTAAGCAGCAGATCGTGCCCCGGCTGGCGACCCGGTGGCAGATCTCCCGGGACGGGCTCACCTACACCTTCACCCTGCGCCGCGGGGTACGTTTCCACGACGGCACGCCGCTCAACGCGGAGGCGGTCAAGTTCAGCCTGGAACGACTGAAAGACCCCAGGGTGGCCATGGCCCTGCGGTTCCTCGTCCAGCCCGTGCAGTCCGTGGAGGCCGTGGGCGAGGACACCGTCCGGATCCGCCTGAGCAAGGTCACCCCCACCTTCCTGTCGGACCTGTCCACCACGCAGTTCGCCATCGTCTCTCCGACCGCGGTGCAGCGGGCGGGAGACCGGTGGCGGTCGGCACCGGTGGGGGGTGGCACGGGTCCGTATATGTTCAAAGAGTGGCGTCGCGGCGACTCCATCCTCCTGGAACGCAACCCCAACTACTGGGGCAAGAAGCCCCTTTTTGACGAGATCCTGTTCCGGGTGGTCCCGGACGCCGGTACCCGTCTGACCCAGGTCCTGGCCGGCGACGTCCACCAGGCCATGCTCCCTCCGGCGCCGGACGTCCGGGGCTTGCGGCGCAACCCCCAGGTCAAGGTGGTGGAGGCGCCCAGCGACCGGGTGATCTTCGTCGCCATGAACACCCAGTGGGGCCCCTTCAAGGACGTCCGGGTGCGCCAGGCCATGAACTACGCGGTCAACAAGAAGGCCATTCTGGCCAGCGTGCTGTTCGACCTGGGTACGGTGTCCGACTCGCCCTGCCCGCCCATGATGTTCGGCTACCACAAGGTGCGGGACGGAGGCTGGCCCTTCAGCCCCACGCGGGCCAAGGAGCTGCTGGCGCAGGCGGGCTACCGGGACGGGTTCGAGGTGAACTTCTTCACGCCCACGGGTCGGTACATCCAGGACTTCCAGTTCGCGCAGGCCATCGCGGGCCAGCTCCGCAACGTGGGCGTGCGCGCCAACGTCACCACCATGGACTGGCCGAGCTACGTGGCCATGATCCAGACGCCCCTGGAGCGGACCCGGATCCAGATGCTGGTCCTGGGCTGGGCGTGGCCGGTGCTGGACTGCGACGGGGTGCTGTACGGTCAGTTCCACTCCTCCAGTCACCCGCCACGCGGCCTGGGCCCCGCGTTCTACAGCAACCCGCGGGTGGACCAGCTGCTGGACCAGCAGCGGCAGGAGGCCAACGTGGAGCGCCGGAAGGCCCTGCTGAAGGAAGCGCAGGAGATCATCTGGAACGACGCCCCGTGGATCTGGTTGTGGAGTCAGAAGTGGTACGTGGTGACCACCCGGAACCTGGAGGGGGTGCTCATCCACCCCATCGAGAAGTGGACCGCCCTGTGCGAGCCGCAGGAGCCGGCGGTGGGCCACCACTGCGTGAACTGGAGGTGACGGCGTAGCCTGCGTTGGGGGCGTACATCCTTCGCCGGTTGGCCCTCGCGGTCCCGACCCTGGTCGGGGTCACGGTGGTGGTGTTCGCCCTCATCCGGCTGGTGCCGGGCGACCCCGCGCGGTTGGTGCTGGGTCTGCAGGCCTCGGAGGAGGAAGTCCAGCGGCTCAGGGTCCAGCTGGGGCTCGACCAACCGCTGCCGGTGCAGTACGCGCGGTTCCTCGGGCGCCTCCTCCAGGGCGACCTGGGCCGGTCCGTGGTCACGGGCGAGCCGGTGGCGCGGGAGATCGCTGCGCGCCTGCCGGCCACGGTTCAGCTGGCGGTGGCCAGCACGCTGGTCGCCACCGCCGCGGGGATGGCCGCGGGCGTGATCTCCGCCACCCGGCAGTACTCGTGGGCGGACTACCTCGTGATGACCGTGGCCCTGTTCGGCATCTCCCTGCCGGTTTTCTGGCTGGGTCTCATGCTCATGCTGCTTTTCAGCGTGCACCTCCGCTGGCTGCCCGCGGGAGGGTACGGGACGCCCGCGCACCTGGTCCTGCCCACGGTAACCCTGGCGGCGTTCTCCGTGGCCATCATCGCCCGCATGACCCGCAGCAGCCTGTTGGAGGTCCTGCACCAGGACTACGTCCGCACCGCTTGGGCTAAGGGTCTGGGTGCGCGGGCGGTGGTCCTGCGCCACGCCCTGAAGAACGCCCTGATCCCCGTGGTGACCGTCATCGGGCTGCAGTTCGGCGGCCTGCTGGGCGGGGCCATCCTCACGGAGACGGTGTTCGCCTGGCCGGGGATGGGCCGGCTCCTGGTGGGCGCCATCGTGGCGCGCGACTACCCCGTGGTCCAGGGTGTGGTCCTGGTGTTCGCCGCCCTGTTCACCCTAGTGAACCTGGCCGTGGACGTGCTGTACGCCTATGTGGACCCGCGCATCCACTACGGTTAGCTGGGCCGGCGCCGGGGAGGCGGCCCGCACCCCGCCCACGGTGTGGCGGCGGCTGCGCCGCCACCGCACCGCGGTGGCCGGTTTCGCTGTCCTGGCCACGCTCCTGTGTGTGGCCGCCGCCGCGCCTTTGCTGTTCCCCGAGGACCCCACCGAGCCGCGGTTCGAGCGGGTCCTGCGGCCGCCCTCGTGGGAGCACCCCCTGGGCACGGACAACCTGGGCCGTGACCTGCTGGCCCGGATCGCCTACGGGGGCCGGGTTTCCTTCGTCATCGGCGTGCTGGCCGTGAGCTTCAGCGCGCTGGTGGGAGTCCCTGTGGGACTGCTGTCGGGCTACTACGGCGGGAAGTTCGACCTGGTGGTTCAGCGGCTCGTGGACCTGCTCCTGGCCTTCCCGGGATTCCTTCTCGCCCTGACGTTGGTGGCCGTGCTGGGGGTCGGGGTGACCAACGTGGTGGTGGCCGTGGGCCTCGCTTCCGCCCCCGTGTACGTGCGGCTGGTCCGCGGGGTGGCCCTGTCGGTGCGCAGTCAGACCTTCGTGGAAGCCGCCAGGGCCCTGGGCGCTTCGGACCGCCGGATCCTGTTCCGGCACGTACTGCCGAACTGTACCGCGCCCGTGATCGTGCAGTCCACCCTCCAGCTGGGCACCGCCATCCTCACCGCCGCCGGGCTGGGCTTCCTGGGGCTGGGCGTAAAACCGCCGACGCCCGAATGGGGGACCATGCTGGGGGAAGGTCAGACCTACCTGTTCTCCTCCTGGTACATGGCCACGTTTCCGGGCCTGGCGATCTTCCTGACCGTGCTGGCCTTCAACCTCCTGGGGGACGGCCTGCGGGACGCCCTGGATCCCCGGATGAAACTGGCGTAGAGGAGTTCTGATGGGCGGAAGCGTACGGCTCGAGGACATGACCTGGCCGGAGGTCCAGGCAGCCCTGCAGGCTGGCGTACGGACCGTGGTGGTGGTGGCCGCCTCCACCGAGCAGCACGGGCCTCACCTGCCTCTGAGCACCGACGCCCTGATCGCGGAAGCCGTGGGCGATCGGGTGGCCCGCCACCTGGGAGCCTTGCTGGCGCCGGTGATCCGTCCGGGGTGCTCCGACCACCACCTGGCCTTCCCCGGCAGCCTTTCGGTCTCCGCCGGGCTGCTGGTCGAACTGCTGGCCAGCTACGTGCGGTCCCTGGTGCCCCACGGGTTCGACACCTTCGTGCTGCTTTCTTCCCACGGTGGCAACTTCCGGCCTCTGGAGGAGGCCGCCCGGCGGCTCCGGGACGAGTACGGGCCGAGGGGCGTCCGGGTGGTGGCGGTGGCCGGAGACCCGGCGCTGATGGACATGATGCGGGAGATGGTGGACGTAGCCGCGCGCCTGGGAGCGTCCCAGGACGTGGACGCCATCCACGCGGACGCCTGCGAGACCTCCATCGTGATGCACCTGAGGCCGGACCTAGTGCGTGCCGACCGGATCGAGCCGGGTTTCACCGGCCGGCTGGACCTAGACACCCTTTTCCGCCGGGGGCTGCGGGCCATCACGCCTAACGGAGTCCTGGGTGACCCACGGGCTTCGAGCCCCGAAATCGGCGCCGCAGTCCTGGACCGACTGGTGGACCACCTCGTGGACCGGGTCCGCGCCCAGCTGGGTGCCTGACCCCCGCAGACGGCGAACGGGAGGCGACGCCCTTCTGCTTGCGGGGCGGCGCTTTAGCGGATCCCCCGAGGGAACTCGGTGTCCACCTTCCGAGCGGATTGGACCAGCTCCCTGGCGGCGGTCACGTAACCCGAGAGGGCTCCCACGTTGCCCTTGAGGCCCCACTCCGCCGAGAAGGCCGCGTATGCCATGGGATCCTCCCTCCTGTCCGCCTGACGCGATGCTGCAACCTTCAGCGGTCAAGGACACGGAGCCATCTGTTCTTGAAGAGCGCGGATCAAACCGCGATCGCCCCAGCCCGGAAATCCGAAGTCCCCATCCGGACGTTCACCAGGGCCGGCTTGCCCGAGGCCAGGGCCCGCTCCAGGGCAGGCCGCACCTCCTCCGGCCGCTCCACCCACTCGCCGTGGCCCCCCAGGGCGGCGACCACCTGGTCGTACCGGGCATGGCTGAGGGCCGTGGCCACCGCCCGCTCCAGGCCGAACAGCTGCACCTGCAGCCGGCGAATCTGAGTCCACGCGGCGTCATTCCCCACCACAGCTACGAAGGGGAGCCGCTGCCGTACCGCCGCCTCGTACTCCAGCAGGTCCAGCCCGGCCGCACCATCGCCGAGCAGAACCACCACGGGGGCCTCCGGCCGCAGCACACAGGCCGCCAGGGCAAAGCCCATCCCCACCCCCAAGGTGCCCAGCGGACCCGGGTCGAGCCAGCCGGCAGGGTACCGACGCGGCCGCACAATTTTCGCCGCGGTGCCGATGAAGTCTCCACCGTCCCCAATCACCGTCGTGCCCGGGGGCAGGGCGGCGTCAATCTCCGCACAGAGTCGGAGGGGATCTACGGGAACGGCCTCGCTGGTCAGACCTGCCTGCATTCTGTCGGCCTCCTGGTGCTCCGCCTCCCGCAGGTGGCTCAGCCACTGCTGGCGAGCAGACGGCTGTTCGGGCTCGACGCCCGCTTCCAGCAACTGGTCGAGCACCGCCCCCGTGTCCCCAGCTAGGCCGACCTCCACGTCGCGGTTGCGGCCCAGTTCTCCGCCGTCGAGGTCGACCTGGATCAGCCGGGCGTCCCGGTTGATGGCCTTGCCGTAGTCGAGTCGGAAGTCGAGGGGCGTCCCTGCCACCAGCACCACGTCCGCGTCCGCGAGGGCCTGCTTGCGGCTCAGCTGGAAAAAGTAAGGATCCTCGGGCCCGATCACGCCACGGGCCATCCCGCTGGTGAACACCGGGACCTGGCCCGCCCGTGCGAAGCGCGCCAGCGCGAAGCCCCGGCCCAGCGCGGTACGGGAGGGACCCAACGATGTACCTTCTACTGGACCAGCCGGCGGCGCAGCAGCACTGCTGGTACAGGTAGCAGAGCCAGGGCTACGGCCGCCAGCCAGGCCACCTCCGGGACCGCCGCCGCGGGAGCCCCGAAGGCCAGGGCGCGAGTCGCCCGCACCACGTGGTACAGGGGCGTGAACCACGCCGCGGTCTGCACCCAGCCCGGAAGCGCGTCCAGGGGGAAGAAGATCCCGCTGAACATGAACATGGGCGTGATCCACAGGGAGAAGTAGTACGTGAACAGGTCGATGGAGGGGGTAAGCGCGGTGAACGCCAGGGCCACTGCGGAGAACACGACCCCGCTGACGAAAAACACCCCGGGGAGGGCCAGCGCCCACAAAGACCGCACCACGCCGAACAGGGCCACCACCAGGAGGAAGGCGGTCCCGTAGATCACGCTGCGGGTGGCGCCCCAAAGGACTTCCCCCACCGCCACGTCCTCCGCGGACAGGGGTGTCGTAACGATGGCGTCGTAGGAGCGGTTGTAGTAGAACTGCACGTAGGCGTTGTAGGTGCACTCGAAGGTGGCACCGAACATGGCCGCAGAAGCCGCCAGGCCGGTGGCCACGAACGCCACGTACGGGAGACCCTGGATCTCCCGCAGGTAGGCCCCGAGCCCTAGCCCCAGGGCCAGCAGGTAGAGGACCGGTTCCAGGAAGTTCTCCGGCACGGTGAAGGCGAAGGTCTTCCGGAAGATCAGGAAGTTCCGCTGCCAGAACCGGAAGGCCCCCAGCGGAGAGAAGTCCATCACTCCCGCAACCTCCTGCCCGTGAGCCGCAGGAACACGTCCTCGAGCGTGGCCCGCCGCAGGACCACCGCCTCCAGGGGAAGCCGGAGGGCCCGCACCCGGTGCACCAGCTCCTCGCCGTCGCGGGTGTGGAGGAACACCCGGTCGCCCGCCACCTCAAAGCCCTCCGCCAGCCCCGCCGCCTGCTCCGCCACGGCTCCCGCTAGGTCTCCGTTTCCCGCCACCTGCAGCTCCACCACCTCTCGCCCCACATAGCGCTCGACCAGCTCGCGGGGCGGGCCCTCGACCACGATCCTCCCGTGGTCCACGATGGCCACCCGGTCGCACAGGTGCTCGGCCTCCTCCATGTAGTGGGTGGTGAGGATCTGGGTCACCCCACGACGCTTGAGCTGTCGCAGGCGGTCCCACACCGCGTGGCGCGCCTGGGGGTCCAACCCGGTGGTGGGCTCGTCCAGGACCAGGAGCCGCGGGTTGGCCATCAGAGCTCGGGCGATCATCAGCCGCCGTTGCATGCCACCCGACAGTTTGGACACCCGGTCGTCCGCCCGTGCCTCCAGCTCCGCGAAGGCCAGCAGCTCGTCCGCCCGCCGCCGCGCCTCCGCCCACGTCAGGTCGAAGTACCGTCCGTACACCACCAGGTTCTCCCGGACCGTGAGGGCGTCGTCGAGGGTCACGGACTGGTGTACCACCCCCAGCTGGCGTTTGATGGCCCTCCCGTGACGTCGCACGTCCAGTCCGAACACGCGCAACGAACCGGCCGTGGGGCGGGCGGTGCAGCAGATCATGCGCATGGTGGTGGTCTTGCCCGCCCCGTTGGGGCCCAGGAAGCCGTAGCACTCCCCCTCCCGGACCTGGAAGGAGATCCGGTCAACGGCCACCAGGCTCCCGAACCGTTTGACCAGTTCGTCCGCTTCCACTAAGGCCACAGGGGCTGGATTCGAAGGAAGGCTGCAAACTTCCTGGGCCGGCGGTTGCTCGCCAGCCCGCGGGCGGTTATGGTTGGCGCTGAGGCCGTGGGACGGCCAGGACGGACGGCCGAGGAGGTGAAACGTATGGCCCATGAGGTGTACCCGCAGCCCACGCGGGAGCTGGCGGCCAGACGTCGGGAGCTGCAGCCCCAGATCCTGGAGGCCTTCCGGCACTTCTCCCACCAGGTGTTCGCCGAGGGGGCGCTCCCCGCGAAGACCAAACAGCTCATCGCGGTGGCGGTAGCCCACGTGACGCAGTGCCCGTACTGCATCCGCAGCCACACCCGAGCTGCCCGACAGCACGGCGCCACTCCGGAGGAGATCATGGAGGCCATCTGGGTGGCCGCGGAGATGCGGGCGGGCGCGGCCTACGCCCACGCTTTGCTGGCCCTGGACGAGCTGGAGGAGGACGGCGGCTAGATCCCCGCGGTACGGGCCGCGGGACCGCTATCAGAACCCCGAGGAGCTGACGGTGGAAGTGCCATCGCCGGACAGGGTCACCGTCACCGTGGCTCCCTCCACCCGGGTCCCCGAGCGGCCCGTGGCCACCATCCGGCAGGTGGTACCGCCGCAAGAGACGTAGGAGAAGCCCCAGTTCTCCGTGGGAGCTGGCGAGGCGCTGAACCCGTCGAAGGTCTGCTTCTCTGCGTAGAAGCTCCAGGCGAACTCCCGCATCTCCTGAAGGCGCTCCGCGGCCTCGGCGAAGTACGCGTTGCGTCGTGCCGCAAGGTACGAAGGAAACGCCAGGGCCAGGAGGGTGCCGAGGATGACCAGGACCATGACCAGCTCGACCAAGGTGAAGCCGGCCTCGGATCTGCGGCGCACGGGAGCCCTCCTTCTGTTTCCCCCCGCACGCGGGTATTTACCCAAAAGGAGGCGGACTTAGACCCGCGGAGGGATGAATCCCTTTACCCTTCCGGATTTCCGGGCCGTCGCACGGTACCCTGCGGTCCGGCTGCCAGTTCCCGGAGGGGGCAGTACGCGTCGAGCCAGCTTGTGAGCTGCTCCCGCGCCCA
>JBKBVM010000040.1:0-11810 GCA_046289555.1 bacterium | reverse complement strand
ACCACCTCGTGGACCTTGGCCGCGTACGGTGGGGTGACGATGCGGGGCATCAGGACCTCCCGCTCGTACACCCCTTGGGCCACCAGCGGCAGGTTAGCTGGGGTGATGCGGTCCGGAAAGTGTTCCCGGTAGGCGGCGCGCACCCGCTGGCCGCGGGCGCCGACGAGTTCCACGCCCAGGCGGAGGGGCACGAAAACCCCAGCCCCCCACAGCATGGCCCAGAAGAACCACCGCTCCCAGCCGAGTGCGGCCCCGGTGGCGAGGAAACCCGCGGCGCAACCGACCAGGAGGTAGCGGCCGAAGCGCCGACGGCTGTCCCCGGTGGCCAGCCGGGCGAGCCACAGCCCCGCGCGGGACGATGGAGAGGGCATCAACCGACCAACCGCTCCAGGGTGGCGGCGTCCAAACGGCGGATCACCGCGGTCACCAGCCGCACGGTGGCCTCGAAGTCGTCCCGGTGCAGGACCGCGTTGTGGCTGTGGATGTAGCGGACCGGGGCTCCGATCACGATGGACGGCACGCCCACGCCGAAGGTGTGGATGCGGCCCGCGTCCGTGCCGCCCCGCGCCACCCGGTCGAACTGGTAGGGGATCCCCTCCGCCTCCGCGGTCTCCACCACCAGGTCCCGCAGCCGCACGTGGGGGATGAGGGTGGCGTCGTACAGCAGGATCACGGGGCCCTTGCCGAGCTTCCCCTGCGCCTCGTCCGGCTTCACGCCGGGCGTGTCGCCCGCGATCCCCGTGTCCAGAGCGATCCCCACGTCGGGCTGCACCAGATGGGAAGCGGTCTGGGCCCCCCGCAGGCCCACCTCCTCCTGCACGCTGCACACCCCGTACACGGTGTTGGGGTGCGCTTCCTCCTGCAGGGCGCGGAGGACCTCCACCACCACGGCGCAGCCGAACCGGTTGTCCCACGCCTTGGCCACCATCAGCTTGGGGTTGTGGAGGACGGTAAACGGCGAGTCGGGGACCGCGGGGTCGCCCGGGCGGATGCCGAACCGCTCCGCCTCCTCGCGGCTGGAGGCGCCCACGTCGATGTACATGTCCTTCACGTCCACGGGCTTCTTGCGCTCCTCTTCCTCCAGCAGGTGCGGCGGCTTGCTCCCGATGACCCCCAGCACCGGCCCCTGACGCGTCCACACGCGGACGCGCTGGGCCAGCATGACCTGCGACCACCACCCGCCGAGGGTCTGGAACTTGAGGTAGCCCTCGTCGGTGATGCGGGTGATCAAAAACCCGATCTCGTCCATGTGGCCGGCCAGCATCACCTTGGGCTGCGGCCTCGTCCCCTCCTTGCGCGCCACGAGGCTCCCCAGGCGGTCCTGCAGGATCTCGCCCAGGGGGCTCAGGTGCCTGCGCAGGACCGCGCGGACGGGCTCTTCGAATCCAGGGACGCCCGGCGTCTCCGTGAGCTCGCGGAACATCTCCAGCACGCGGTCGGTCATCGCCCTCCTCCTCAGGACTCCGGCGGCTTACCCGCTGGACCCGCACGTCTCGTGGGCTTTTCGCCGTCGGCCCGAACCTCTCCCCCCGGAACGGAGTTGGGCCCCGTCCCGGGCCCGCCCCCTTGTCCAGTTTATCGTCATCACCCGCTGGTACCAGGCTTTCCCGGAGGGGGCGTCACGTGCGCGCGGAGGGAGCGGGCGGCGGTGGGCTTGCCCGGTCCCGGGCGGAAGGGTTCGACTGCTTTGGAGTCGTACTGGTCCCTGGCAGCTCGTGAGAGGGCTGCGAGGACCTCGACCGTACACAGGCTGTCGTTTGCGGAGGAACTGATGGAACGTGCCATCGCCTACGCCAGAGAGCGCCGCACGGGCTTCTTGGAGGAGCTCAAGGAGTGGCTGGCTATCCCCAGCGTGAGCACGCTGCCGGAGCACGGGCCCGACTGCGAGCGCGCCGCCCGCTGGCTGGCCGACTGCATGCGGCGGGCGGGCCTGCGCCGGGTGGAGGTGGTGCCCTCACAGCGCCAGCACCCCTTGGTGTACGGGGAGTGGGTGGGATTGGCCGGAGCGCCCACGGTGCTGGTCTACGGCCACTACGACGTGCAGCCCGCCGACCCGCTGGAGCTGTGGGAAAGCCCGCCCTTCGAGCCCACCGTGCGGGGGAACAACCTGTACGCGCGGGGCGCTTCCGACGACAAGGGACACGTGTTCGCCACCGTCAAGGCGTTGGAAAGCCTGCTGGCCACCGACGGGCTGCCGGTGAACGTCAAGGTCCTGGTCGAGGGAGAAGAGGAGAGCAGCGGGCTGGAGATCGCCCGCTACGTGCCCCGGCACCGGCGCCGCCTACGGGCGGACTGCGCCCTGGTCATGGACTCCGGCTTCGTGCTGCCCGGGGTTCCGTCCATCACCGTGGGGCTGCGGGGGATCCTGTACACGGAGGTCGAAATCCGCGGGCCCTCGAGCGACCTGCACTCCGGGACCTTCGGGGGAGCCGCACCCAACCCCTTCCACGAGATGGTGCGGCTGCTGGCCTCCCTGCGGGACCGGCGCGGGAGGATCCGCATCCCGGGGTTCTACCGGCCGGTGCGGGAGCCCTCGGAGGCGGAGCGGGCCGCCTGGAGGGACCTGCCCATCCGGGAGGAGGACTTCGCCCGCAGCATTGGCGCCCGCGGCACGGTGGGGGAGGAAGGGTACTCCCTGCTGGAACGGCTGTGGGCGCGGCCCACTCTGGAGGTGCACGGAATGGGCGGCGGGTTCAGCGGGCCGGGAGCCAAGACGGTGCTGCCCGCTCGGTGCGTGGCCAAGGTGAGCATGCGGCTGGTGCCGGACCAGAACCCGGACCGGGTGTACCGGGCCTTCGAGCGGTACCTGCGGCGCAACGCCCACCCGGCTTACGAGGTGGCGGTCCGCAAGCTGCACACGGGCCGTCCCTGGGTCGTCTCGCCCGAGGAACCCGCGGTGCAGGCCGCGGCCCGCGCGTGGTCGGCCGCCTACGGGGCGTCCGCCCGGTTCGTGCGCGCCGGCGGGTCCGTTCCCGTGGTGGACCTGTTCAGCCGGGTGCTGGGGCAGCCGGTGGTGGTCACGGGGTTCGGGCTTCCGGACGACAACCTGCACGCGCCCAACGAGAAGGTGAACCTGCCGCTGCTGTGGGGCGGGGTGGAGGCCGTCATCCGTTTCCTGCACGAGGTGCGCGCGCTGGCCTGAGCCGCTTTCCCCGGGCTGCACGGTGCGGGATACTGCTATCGGGATGCGGCGGCTGCGGGTGGCTCTGGCGCAGATCAACCCGGTGGTGGGGGACCTGGAGGGGAACGTCCGCCGCATCGCGGAGCAGATCCACCAGGCGCGCCAGCGGGAGGCACACGTGGTGCTGTTCCCGGAGCTGGCGATCACCGGTTACCCGCCCGAGGACCTGCTCCTCAAGCCGGACTTCGTGGAGGCCAACCTGGCTGCGGTGCAGGAGGTGGCCCGTCACGCTACCGACGTGGTGGCGGTGGTGGGGTTCGCGGACCGGGCGAACTACCTTTACAACGCGGCGGCGGTGTGCGCGGGCGGGCGGGTGCAGGGGGTCTACCACAAACGGCTGCTACCCAACTACGGGGTGTTCGACGAGAAGCGGTACTTCGCGCCGGGCCAGCAGGCGCCCCTGTTCCTCCTGGGGGACGTGCCCGTGGCGGTGAACATCTGCGAGGACATCTGGTTTCCCGACGGGCCCTGCGCGGTGCAGGCGCGGGCCGGGGCTCTCGTGGTGCTCAACATCAACGGCTCCCCCTACCACCGGGGCAAGTGGCGGGAGCGGGAGGAGATGCTCCGGACCCGGGCCCGCGACTGCGGGGTTCTGCTGTGCTACGTGAACCTCGTGGGCGGCCAGGACGAGCTGGTGTTTGACGGGGACAGCGTGGTGCTGGACCAGACCGGCCGGGTGCTGGCGCGGGCGCCGCAGTTCGAAGAGGCGCTGGTGGTGTGCGACCTGGATGTGGCCGCGGCGCGGCGTCACCGGGCCCGGCGGACCGGCGTGGACGAAGCGGAGCGGTTCCCCGTAGGCGACGTCTCCCTGTGTCCTACGGTGGTGGTGGAGGTCCCCCTGCGGGAACCCTCCCTGCCCGTGGCCCCGGTGGTGGCGGAACCCCTTCCAGACCTGGAAGAGGTGTACCGGGCCCTGGTGGTGGGCACACGGGACTACGTGCGCAAGAACGGCTTCCGCCAGGTGTTCGTGGGGCTGTCCGGTGGGGTGGACTCCTCCCTGGTGGCCACCGTGGCCACGGACGCCCTGGGTCCTGAGGCGGTGGTGGGGGTGTCCATGCCGTCGCGCTACACCTCTTTGGAGAGCGTGCGCTACGCGGAGGAGCTGGCCCGCAACCTGGGGATCCGCCTGCTGACCCTGTCCATCCGGGAGCCGTTCGAGGCGTACCTGGAGGCCCTGCGGCCCGCGTTCGGGGGGCTGCCCTCCGACGTCACCGAGGAGAACCTGCAGGCGCGGATCCGGGGCAACTACCTCATGGCCCTCACCAACAAGCTGGGCGGGATCGTGCTCACCACGGGGAACAAGAGCGAGCTCAGCGTGGGCTATGCCACCCTGTACGGGGACATGGCGGGCGGGTTCGCGGTACTGAAGGACGTGCCGAAGACGCTGGTGTACGCCCTGGCCCGCTGGCGCAACGAGAAGGACCCCGTGATTCCTGAGGGCGTACTCACCCGGCCGCCCACGGCGGAGCTGCGGCCCGGCCAGACCGACCAGGAGACCCTCCCGCCCTACGAGGTGCTGGACCCCATCCTGGAGATGTACGTGGAGCACGACACGCCACCGGAGGACATCGTCCGCGCGGGGTTCGACCCAGAGGTGGTGGCCCGGGTGGTGCGGATGGTGGACCGCAGCGAGTACAAGCGGCGGCAGGCGCCGCCCGGCGTGAAGATCACCCCGAAGGCGTTCGGACGGGACCGCAGACTTCCCATCACCTCCTGGTACCGAGCGTGGGCCCGGGTGGAGGCGGGCTCCGTGCCGAGCGGGGACGTCTCCTGACGGCTCCATGACCCGCTCCCTGAGCGTGGCGCAGACCTGCGCGGAGACCGTGGAGATGGTGTTCCCCGAGCACACCAACGCCCGGGGCTCGCTCTACGGCGGACGCATGATGAGCTGGATCGTCACGGTAGGCACCCTCGCCGCTTCCCGGCTGGCCCGGGGGTTGGTGGTGCTGGGCTCCATGGACGAGCTGGACTTCCTCCAACCCGTGCTGGCCGGACAGATCGTGCAGCTGGCGGCCACGGTCCCCCTCGTGGGCCGCTCCTCCATGGAGGTGGACGTGGAGGTCCACGCAGAGGATCCGACCACGGGAGTCCGGTGCCTCGCCACGCGGGCGTTTCTGGGATTCGTCGCCGTGGACGCCTGGGGCCGGCCGCGTCCCGTGGGCGCCCAGGTGGTCCCCACAGACCCGGAGGAGGAGCGGCTGCAGGCCGAGGCCCGGCGGCGGCGGGAGCGACGTCTGAACCGCCTGGCGCAGCGACGCCGGCCGGAAGCCGACGAACCTCCACCCCGCCACCACCTGGAGACGTGCCGGGTGGTGTTCCCGGAGGACGCCATCGTGGGCAACCTGATGTTCGCGGGCCGTCTGGTGATGGACCTGGACGAGGTGGCGTCCATCGTGGCCATGCGCTACGCGCGGGGGCCGGTGGTCACCGCTTCCGTGGACGCCCTGGACTTCGTGAGCCCCATCCGCGTGGGGCAGATCGTCCACTACCGTGCCGCCCTCAACCACGTGGGATCCAGTTCCATGGAGGTGGGCGTGCGCGTGCTGAGCGAGGACCCGCTGTCCGGTGAGGTCCGCCACACCTGCAGCACCTTCGTCACCCTGGTGCACACGGACCTCGCCGGTCGGCCGCGACCCCTCCCTCCGTACGAGCCGCAGACGGAGGCCGAGCGACGGCGGTGGGAACAGGCGGAGCAGCGCCGGCAGCAGCGTCGGGCCCGCATCCGGAGCGGCCGGTGAGCGACCTGTGGTGGGCGGCCGCCCTGAGCCTGGTCCCGTGGGTGGAGCTGCGGGGTGCCATCCCGTTGGCGGTGGCGGTCGGGCACCCGCCGGTGGTGAGCTTTGCGGTGTGCACCGCGGCCAACCTCCTGGTGGTGCCGGTGGGGTGGGTCTTCCTGGACTGGTGCTACGCGCGGTGGCTTTCCCGGTGGCCCTGGGTGTGCCGGCAGGTGGATCGGGTCCGGCGCCGCGGCGAGGGCTACGTGCGCGGCTACGGGGTGGTGGGCTTAGCGCTGTTCGTGGCGGTGCCGCTGCCCGGTACCGGGGCCTACGCGGGGACCCTGCTGGGCTGGCTGCTGGGCATGCCGAAGCTGCGCGCGTGGGGCGCGGTGGCGCTGGGCGTGGTGGTGGCGGGAGTTTTGGTGACGGCGGTGAGCACGGGCGCGGTGGCCGGTTTCCGGTGGCTGGTCCGCTGATGCGTCACGGCCGGACCGCCACGCCCCACGGCAGGTCCAGCTGCGTCCGGCGTCCCGAGAGGGTGCGGAGCGGAGGGGTATCGCCGGAGGCCCCGGGACGGTAGACGGTCACCGAGTTCCCTGCGGCGTTAGCCACCACCAGCAGGCCCGCGGGATCCACCGTTAGGCCCCGCGGCGTCGAAAGGCCGGTGGCGGGGCCGGCGAGGCGCCTTTGCGGCGGGACGTTCCCGGATGCAGCCGACGGGTACACGGTAACAGAGTTGCCCGCGGCGTTGGCCACGTACAGGAGGCCGAAGGCGTCCACAGCCACCGCGGTCGGCTCGAACAGTCCCGTCAGGCTCCCCAGCAGCTGCCGCGCGGGAGGGACGTCCCCGGAGGCTGCGGCGTCGAACACCAGGACCGAGTTGGCCGAGGAGTTGGCCACGAACAACTCCCCACCCGCCAGGGCGATCCCGCGGGGCGTTGCCAGCAGGGTCCGCGCTCCCTCCACGACCCGCACGGGACGGACGTTGCCACTCGCGCCCGCGGGGTACACGGTAAGCCGGGAGGGTGCCGCGTTGGCCACGTACAAGAGGCCGGAGGCGTCCACGACAACGCCGGAGGGACCTGCGAGAAGCGTGTCGGGCCCCTCCACCATCCGCACCGGGCCCGCGTTCCCCACCGCACCGGGGCTGTAGACGGTGATGCGGTTCCCGGACACGCTGGCCACGTACAGGTGGTCGGAGGGGTCCAGCGCCACGCTGACGGGCGTCTGCAGCTGGGTGAACGGCCCGGCGATCAAGCGCACCGGGGGTGTGTCCCCGGAGGCGTCCAGCGGGTACACGCTGACGGAGTTCCCTGCCGCGTTGGCCACGTAGATCCCCGACAGGGCCACCGGGCCGGTGCGCAGGGCCACCGCGCAGCCGACGAGGACGGCCACGGCTGTCGCGGCAAGGAGGTGTCGGCCCCCAGCCACAACCCCAGCATACGCTCTCTTGACCCCGGGCCCCACAGTCCCTAGCATGGGTGCTGATCAAAGCGAAGCGTCCCTGGGCGCGGCGGCCGCGGCGCCCGGGGACGTGTGCGTTTGGGGGTTGAGACCGCGACACGGAGGGTGCCGATGGACACGGTGGGACACCACTACATCGTGGAAGCCTCGGGGTGCGACCCGGAGGTCATCAGCAAGGTGGAACGGGTGGAGCAGATCCTGACCCGGGCCGCGGAGGTGGCCGGCGTGCAGATCTGGGCCATCTCCTTCCACCGGTTTTCCCCCGTGGGTGTGAGCGGCGTGGTGGTCATCTCGGAGTCCCACCTGTCCGTGCACACGTGGCCGGAGACGGGCTACGTGGCCCTGGACATCTACACCTGCGGCGAGGACACAAAGCCGGAGGCCGCGGTGGAATATGCCCTCGGAGAGTTCGGGGCCAAGAACGTCCACATCACGGAAGTGACCCGGGGCCTGGACGAGGGCGACCGGGTGTACTTCCACAGCATCGTCACGTGGGAGGAGGAACGGCTCCCCAAGGCGGCCGCGCCTGTGACGCGGCCGCGCGGCAAGCGCAGGGCCGCTGCAGGGCGGACCCGCCCGTAGCCGGACCCGCGGAGCGTGGCCGGCCGACCCAACGGAAAACCCCCAGACCGCGCCCAGGACCGCCTGGGTGGCCTGGCCGTGCTTGCGGCACGGCCGCGGGGTGACGTGCAGGGTGCGGGGCTCAAGGTGCGGCGGCCGTGCTGGTGAACGTCGTCGGCCCTGTGCTCCTGCTGGTGCTCACCGGTTACCTGCTGGGGCGCTACCGGCCGGTGGAGGTCTCCTCCCTGGCGCCCGTCTCCATGTACCTGTTCGCGCCGGCCCTGGTGTTCCAGTCCCTCACCCGCTCGCCCCTCACCTCCGGTACCGCACCCCGTCTGCTGGCCGCGTGCGTGGTCCACCTCCTGGCCATGGTGGTGCTCGGCCTGGCGGTCTCGGCGGTGCTGGGCCTGCGGGGTGCCCGGCGGGCCGCCTTCGTGCTCCCGACCTTCCACTACAACGCGGGCAACTACGGACTGCCGGTGTCCCTGTTCGCCTTCGGGCAGCCGGGCTTCCAGGCCGCCACCTTGGTGTTCGTGGTGAACGCCACCTTGGGGAACTTCACCGCCGGGGTCACCGCCGCCTGGGGCAGCCGGGGCGGTCTGAGGCGTGCGGTGGCCGACATGCTGCGCCTGCCCCTGGCCTACGCGGTGGTGCTGGCTCTGGGGGTGGTGGCTACGGGCTGGGAGGTCCCCGAGTGGCTGGACCGTACGGTGGCCATCCTGGCTTCAGGAGCCATCCCCTTGTTGGTGGTGACCCTGGGAATCCAGCTGGCGCAGGGCAGCGGCGTACAGGCTTCCGGGGAGCTGGTGGCCGCGGGCGCGCTGCGGCTAGTGGCCTCGCCGCTGCTGGCGGCAGGGATCGCATCCCTACTGGGCCTGGAGGCCGTGGCCCGGCAGGTGTTCGTGCTGGTGGCCGCCATGCCGGCGGCGGTGAACACCTTCCTCTTCGCGTCGGAGTTTGACTGCGATCCCCGGTTCGTGGCCAGCGCGGTGTTCACCACCACCCTGGCCAGCTTCGCCACCGTGAGCGCCATCCTGTGGCTGTTGTTCTAGGCGAGGGGAAGCGAACCGGGCACGTTCCCGCGCGGAAGCTACAGGCCAGCCAGGAAGGTCACCACCATCCGCCGGAGGACCTCTAGCAGGAGGAAGGCCACCACGGGCGAAAGGTCCAGCCCGCCGACCGGGGGGAGCGCGCGACGGAGGGGTGCCAGCACGGGTTCGGTGAGGCTGACGAGCAGCCGCACCGCGGGTGTCCGTGGGTCCAGTCCGGGGATCCAGCTGGAGAGGACCCGTGCGAGGAGGACGAGGCCGTAGAGGTAAAAAGCGTCGTTGACGAGCTCAGCCACCGGGCTCATGACGGTGCACGGCAGAAGCCCGTTCCCTGCCCGCCGGAGAAGGACGGGGGCCCGGTCCGGGCCCCCGCACACCTCCGAATCCGTCGGGCCTACAGCGGCTTGACGTTCGCCGCCTGCGGACCCTTCCGGCCGTCCACGATGTCGAACTGCACCCGCTGACCCTCCTGGAGGGTGCGGTAGCCATCCATGCTGATGGCGGTGTAGTGGACGAACACGTCCTTGCCGCCGTCCACGGAGATGAAGCCGTAGCCCTTCTCCGCGTTGAACCACTTGACCGTGCCGACTGCCATTCCCTTGCTCCTTTCGGCCTTGCCGTAGATTTTTGAGCTTCCCGCCCGGGCGAGGGCTCCGGCCGAGCGTAGCACGCCGCGCCCCCGCTGTCAAAGGCGTGCTAACGGGCCGGGCTGTCGCCCGCGGCTGCCCGGGTGGGCGAGTCCGCCGCGGGAAGCCAGCGCAGAGCGCCCCTGTCCAGGGCCCAGCTCAGCTCTCCTGCCTCCAACAGGTAGGTCAGGTGGGCCATCACCGTGGCGCGCAGCAGGAAGTAGGTGGACGGGTTGGTGGGCGGCGAGCGGAGTTGTGCGGCCACCCGGTGGACCACCTCGTCCGCGGTCGCTCCGGACCCCACCGCCCGGCGCACTCGTTCCGTGGCCTGCCGCACCGCCCGGACGTTGGCGTCCAGCACCGCGGGAAGGTCCGGACGCCGGACGGGCGCCCCGTGGCCCGGCACGAACCACTCGTACGGCCAGCCGCGCAGGCGTTCCAGGGTGTCCAGCTGACCCGCCACGTCGTGGGCGAACGGGATCTCGTACTTCTCCAGCACCTCCGGGCCGAAGAAGCTGTCCGCCGCGTAGCACACGGGCCCGAACCCCACCGCCGCCTGGCGGGGGGCGTGGCCGTCTGCCCGGTGCACCCGCAGCACGAGACCGGCCACCCGGAGCTCGCCGTCCCCAGTTGGGTATACGTGGTGCACCGCAGAGGGCTTGGCCATGAGCCACTTGTTCTGCAGCGCCTCGGGCGGACGCGCGCCGTACAGGTAGAAGGGCTCCAGGTAGGGGTTGCGCAGGACCGCCTCTTCGAAGACCGGCGCCCACACCTCCAGGTGTGGCACCTGCCGCAGCAGGTAGTCGTTGCCGCCGTAGTGGTCCGCGTGGGAGTGAGTGTTCACCACCGCCGCCAACCGCAGCGCCCGTGCCTGCACCGCCCGGAGCAGGTTGCGGCCCGCCTCCCGGTCTCCTCCCGTGTCCACCGCTACCGTACGGCCGTCTGGGGCCCACACCACGCCCGCGTTGACCGCGCCGGGCAGGTACCCGCACCCTTCTGCCAGCTGCACCAGTTCCTGCACCGCCCAGCCCTCCTTCCCCCGTTCAGTTCAGGGCGGTCCCGGCTCCTCCCTCCCGTCTTGGCGCAGGCGAAGGCCCGCGGGTGTCGAACCCTCTCAAGCGGGGGTGACAGGGTGGCTTATTGGCCTGTGGGAGGTCCGGAGGGGCTGAAGCGTTCGGGCCCGGCGCATCCACAGCGCGGCTTCAGGTCGGGTCGCGTCCTACCGGGGTGGGGCGTGGCAGATCAGCACGGGGACCGGGCTGCGCCGCAGCACGCACTCCGCCACGCTGCCGAGCAAGACGTAGGCGACGCCCGTCTGCCCGCGGGTCCCCGTGCAGACGAGGTCGGCACCGAGCTCCTCTGCGGCCCGCACCACCGCGTTGCCCGCGGCTCCCAGCCGCACCTGCGTGCGTTCGCCCTCCCGGGCCAGGGCTCGCAGCCTCTGGGTTGCCCGATCCACCAGGTAGTCACGGATCCGCTCGCCCACCGCGGGGGCCATGATCTCTTTGGGGACCGTGGCGAAGGTTTCCGGGTCCAGCTCCACCACGTGCAGGAGGACCAGTTCGGCACCGCAGGCGCCCGCCACCGTCCGCGCCCAGTCCACGGCCTCAAGGGCGGGCGGGGAGAAGTCCGTAGCGGCCAGCACCCGCTGCACGCGGGGGTCGCGCCCCGGCCGCACCGTCAGGACCGGCACCGGACTGGTGCGGGCTACGTGTTCGGCCACGCTTCCGAAAAACGCGCGCGCCACGCCGCTGCGACCGTGGGTCCCCATGCACACCAGGTCAGGTTTGAGCTCGTGGCAGGCCCGCACGATCACCTCGCGGGGCGAGCCCTCCAGCACCACGGTCTCACCGCCCCCGAACCGCTGGGCCCATCGGTCCAGTTCCTCTGCCGCCCAGCGCTCGGCAGCTTGCCGGAGCTCCCGGGCGCCGGGCGCCCGCGATACCAGTTCCTCGGGGAGCGCCCACCACTCCGCCTCCAGGGCGTGCAGGAAGGTCACGGTGGCGCCGAAGCGCCCTGCCAGCCAGGTGGCCCACCGGGCGGAGGTCTCCGAGGCAGGCGAGAAGTCCGTCGGCGCGAGGATCCGATGTACCTTGCGGTCCACCTGTACCTCCTTCCCGTGCCGGACCTTCAGAATGCGCGCCCACGGTACCATGGAGGACGTGCGACGGTCGGTCCCAGCTCCTCACATCGTGCCCGGGGAGACGCCCTG
>JBKBVM010000003.1:0-27222 GCA_046289555.1 bacterium | reverse complement strand
GCACGACCACCCCGCCACCCCCCGCCGGGTGCGGGCACGCGCCGCCGGGGGGGGCGTGGTGGAGGAGATGCGGGCGGTGAGGCTCCCTGGAGACTCACCGGAGCCGGAGGGGTTTAGGGCCCTGCGAGGTACGCCACCCCCAGCACACCCGGGCCGGTGTTCACAGCCATCACGGGGGTGAACGGGAAGACCGGGATCGGCTCGGCGGACTCAGCCCTCAGAGCGCTGGCCAGGTGTTCCGCCTCGTCGGGCATCCCCGCCTCGGTTACAGCCACGTGCAGGCGCGCAGCCCGGAGCCCTGCCCTGCGGACCTCACCCACCATCCGGCGGATCGCGGCGGACACACTGGCAGCCAGTCCCGCCCGACGGATCCGGCCTCCCCCGATGG
The DNA here is from genome assembly GCA_046289555.1 of bacterium. Classification (GTDB taxonomy): domain Bacteria; phylum Sysuimicrobiota; class Sysuimicrobiia; order Sysuimicrobiales; family Sysuimicrobiaceae; genus Tepidifontimicrobium. Next base: position 26,834 of record JBKBVM010000003.1, on the reverse strand, counting down.
CAAACAAGGGGACCGCTCCCACGCCCCGGTTGAGCAGATAAGCAATCCCCGGAACCCGGCCGCTTCTGTGCAGGTGGTGGAGACTGCGGACCAAAGCCACGAGCCGGGCCCGAGGCCCCGCGGTCTTCACCCACTCCACGACCTCCTCCAGCGACCAGCTCGCCTGCAGCCGTCGGGCGGCCTCCTGTACGACTAGCCCCTGGGCAGCCGCTGCCGTTCCCGTGTCCACGACCTCCACCGGGATGGGAAACCGGGTCGCGGCGCGCCGAGCGTGCTCGTGTGCTGCGGACAGCCACCGGGCCACCGTGAGCACCAGGATCCGCTCCGCGCCCCGTCGGACGGCTTCCTCGAACGCGGACAGGTAGTCCGCGGGGGAAGGAGCCGAGGAGGTGGGATACGGCGGCCCCTGTTCCAGCCAAGCCAGCACCTCCCGGAGCGTCACGTCTACCCCGTCCCGGTAGCTGTGTTCCCCCCGGACGATCCACATGGGGACCACCAGGATGCCTTGCTCCGCGCAAAGCGTCCGGGGCAGAGAGCACGCGGACTCCGTGACGACCACCACCCTGCCCATCGGGCTTCCTCAGGAAGACGGCGAAAGCCGCCGCCTCGCTTCCTTCAGTCGGCTCCACACCCACGGAAGCTGACGTACGGCCACGGTCAGACTGACCGCCACCGCCGCGGTGACCTCGTGCTGCGGGTACTCCCGAGCGACCAGCAGGGCCACGTAGAGGGGTAAACCCACGATCCCCACGGTGGGTGCCCACCGGGTACGGAGGGCCAGCAAGGCCCCCAGTCCCAAGGACACCACCGCCGGACCGGTGGCCAGCACGAGCAACACGCCGGCCGCGGGGGCTAGACCACGTCCTCCCTGGAAGAGCAGGTACAGGGGCCAGTTGTGGCCGGCCACGGGCGACACGCAGATCAGCACGAATCCCTCGAGGGTGGTGGCCACCCGGCGTGCGAGCCACGCCACCAGGGCCCCCTTGGCCACGTCGAAGGAGGCGACCACCACGGCTGCGGAGCGCCCGAGCTTCCGCCACGCCCCAGCACCCCCGGGGTTGTCTCCCAGGGCGCGCATGGACGTCCGCAGCCTGCGCCGGGCCAGGATCTCGGCAGGCAGGACGGAGCCCAGCGCGTACCCGGCGACCGCGGTCAGCCACTCACGGGTCTCCATCCCGATCCTGCGCTCTGTTCACCGCGCACGTTCCGTCGGGCCCTGCCACCACGTGGAGCAGCCGACTGGCGTAAGCTTCTGCCTTCCTGATTTCCTTAATATACCGAGCTTCCCCGAGTTCGGGGGCACCCGCCGGTTGCGGTTATCGCAGGGGCATCCGGGCCACCGTGAGCCGGTCATCCACTTGCACCACCCCGGACACCGACCGGGTGACTTCCAGCACCGCCCGCCGTTCCTCCGGCCCGAAGACCACTCCCTGGAGGGTCACCGTCGCCCCGCGCGCGGTGACGTGCAGGTCCACGTGGCCCAGCCGGCCGTCGGACTTCAGGGCTTCCTGGACCCGGGCCGCCAGCGCCCGGTCCCGCACCTCCTGCCGCGAGGCTTCGTCCGCCTGAAACTCGGGGCTGTCGAGGAGGTGCTCGACGAGCTGGCATCCCATCTCCACGTTGACGCGCTCCGTATTGATCACCAGGTCGTACAGGTCGCTGTCCTCCCACTCCACGTCGAAGAACTGCCGGATGCGTGCCCGGACCCCCTGGTCATAACGCTCCGCGATGGCCTGTGCTTCAGGCCGGGACACCCCCAACCGGTCCGCCAGCCGCTCCGCCCGGAGCGGAAGCGGGGCGCACACCCGCACCCGGACCGCGTGCCGCACGCCCCGAAGCAGCATGGTGGACCACCGCCCCAGGATCACCACGTCGTCCGCCTGCGCGTACTCGAGGACACGCGCGGCCACGTGGTAGAAGTGGCGGCGGGCGGGCAAACTCAGCCGTTCCCAGAACCCCGGGGGACTCTCCACCAGCCGGGTGAGTTCGTCCTCCGTGAGGGGAGCCACTCGGGCCGCCTCCTCCAGGATCTCCCGTCGCACGAACCGGTAGCCACGGCGCCGGGCTAGTTCCTCCGCGATGAAGGTTCCAAGGCTGCCGAGCTCGCGGGTGAAAGCGACGATTCCCAAGGTAGGGCTCCCTTACACCGCGCGGCGGGACACGACCTAAGAACCCGCGGCCCCGGGAGCCTCCGCCGGGACCGCTCCTCCAGCCCAGAGCCCAGCATGATCCACAGGTCCAGGACCTGGTTGTTCACCGCGTACGCGCCGATGCTGTACGCGCTTTGGACACGCCCCATTCCCCACACCCCCTTTGATTTCTGAGCATGGCGCTCAGCTTCTCGCGGCCTTCCGCCTGCGGTGGCCTTCACGCAGAGACCTTCAGCGTGCCGCGGAAGGGTGCCACGCCTGGGACCTCCCACTCGTCCCACATCTGGTCCACCATCCGCTGGATGTGCGCGATGTCCTCTTCCGTCAGGTGAGCGAACCGGCCCTGCCGGGTGAGGTACTCCCGGACCGGAATCCTCCCCTTGGCCGTCTTGCGCGCGTCGTAGGTGTACACCACCTCGCCGTCGATGATCTCGTACAGGGGCAGCAGGCCCGACCGCACCCCCAGCTCCCCGAGCTCGTGCGAGTACCGCGGGTGGAAGTCCCAGCCCTTGGGGCAGGGGTCGTACGTGTGGATGAAGGTGGGCCCCCCGATGCTGAGGGCCTTGCGGACCTTGTTCAGGAAGTCCAGCGGGGGGAAGGTAGCGCAGGCGGTGGCCACGTACCGGCAGTTGGGGTGGCCCACCGCCAGCATGGCGGCGACGTTCTTCTTCCACCGGCGGTGCATGATTCGCTCCACCTTGCCCACGGGGCTGAAGGTGGTCTGCGCGCCCCAGGTAGTGAGCCCCGTGGCCTGGATGTCCGTGTTGGCCGCGGACTCGTTGTCGTACATGATGATCAGGAGGTCGTAGTCCGTCTGCAGGGCCCCGGAGATCCCCGAAAGCCCCATGTCGCCGCCCCCGAGATCCCCGCAGAAGGAGATCACGTGGATCTTCTCCTGGGGGATCCGGTTCTTCCGCATGAGCGCCCGCAGCCCCGCGGCCGTCCCCACCGCAGACGAGCCGCCGGCCCCCAGCTGGGTGTGCATCCACGGCACGATCCAGGGGGTCGTCATGTAGCTGGTGTTGGCCACGTACATGCACCCCGTGGATCCCGTCACCACCGTCCGGGGCCCGGCCGCCTTCACGAACTGCCGCATCACGGTGGCGGACTCGCAGCCCTGACACGTCCGGTGCCCGGAGGTGTAGAACTCCTCCAAGGGGATCTGCTTGACGCCCTTGATCCGGTCGTAGACGAGGACCCTGTCTGCAGTCGCCATGGTCTCCCCCTTCCGTTTACTCCCGCACGCCCACCCAGGTGACGAACCCGTCCAGCCGGTCCTTCCGGGCCGCCTCCTGGGTGATCTCGTACATCCGGATGGCATCCTCAATGGAGACGTCCCGGCCCCCGAGCCCGGTGATGAAGTTCACCACCGCGGGCCGCTCCGGTACCGGGTACAGGCAGGACCGCACCTCGTGCAGCAGGACCCCGCCGTCGTCCGGAGCCCCGTGGGCGAAGTCACGGTCGACGACCCCGACGGCCCTGAACCTCCGGAGGGACTCCCGCAGCTCCTCGGCGGGGAAGGGCCGGAACCACCGCAGGTTGACGTAGCCGACCCGGTGGCCCTGTTCGCGGAGGCGCCGGACGGCGGTGCGCGCCGGCATGGCCACGGTTCCCATGCCGATCAGGACCACCTCCGCGTCGTCGGTGAGGAACTCCTCGAAGTAGTAGGGGGGCCGGTACCGCTGCCCGAACACCTGGTTGAACTCCTCGTACGCGGTGGCGATGACCCCGCGGGCCCGCCGCGCTGCCTCCCAGTTCTGGCGCCGGATCTCCATGACCCAGTCCTCGTTCACCTGCGGCGCGATGGACACGGGGTTGTCCGGGTGCAGCCGCCGATCGCCGAGGTCGAAAGGCGGGAGGAAGCGGTCCACCGCCTCCTGGGACGGGATCCGCACGATGTGCTGCGAGTGGGTGAGGAACGCCCCGTCCATGGCGAGGGCCATGGGCATCCTCACCTGCTTGTCCTCCGCGATCCGGTAGCCCAGGAGCACGTGCTCCAGGGCCTCCTGGGCCGTGGCGACCCAGCACAGCAGCCACCCCATGTCCCGGATGGCCAGCGCGTCGTTGTGCTCGACGCCGAAGGCCCCGGGGTCGTCCAGGGCCCGGTTGCCCACCAGGAACAGCACGGGCAGACGGTCGGTGGCGGTCACCACGAGCGCCTCGAACCCGTACATCCAGCCGGTGCCGCTGGACCCCGCGAAGGCCCGGGCCCCTACCGACGCCGCGTGCTTGACGATCTCGAACTGGGAGTGCTCGCTGTCCGCCACGATGTACTCCGCCACCAGCTTGCCGTCCGCGATGATCTTCGAGATCGCGTCCATGACCTCCGTGTACGGACGGATGGGGTACGCTGCGATCACGTCCACGTTGGCCAGGCGGATGCCCTCCGCCACCGCCTGGCATCCGGTCAGCAGGTCTTCCCGCTCGTAGACGCCTACCGGTTGTGCGACGGCCATCCTCGTCCCTCCTTTCGCACCCTACGCGCCCGCGCGGGCCGCCGGCTTGGGCTTGCCGCCTGCCGGCACGGGCTCCACCTCCACCACCCGCTGGCCGGTGCCGGTGACCACGTTGGGCAGCACCCGGTGGGTCCCCTTCTTCTCCTCCGCCCACCGGATGTAGCCTTCCGGGTCCCGCTTCCAGTGCTCCCACGGGCTCCGGTTGTCCTCGAAGGCCAGCTCGTCCACCATCACGATGCACTCCTGGACGGGGCAGACCTCCGCGCACTTGCCGCAGCCCACACAGTACTCGTAGTCCACGTCGTAGTACCCGTCGGGGGTGGGGTCGAAGCACTGGTCCGGGCACTCCAGCCAGCACAGGGTGCACTTGGTGCACAGGTCGAACCGGATCACGGGGCGCTGGGACTTCGTGGTGCCGCGCTTGAACAGCTGGTTTCGGGACTGGCCCTTCGGCCCCAGGTGGAACTCCCGTGGAACCGCCTTGACGACTACGCCCTCCGAGAACTCGTGCCACTTCGGCAGCTTGGGGATCTCGTAAGGCCAGTCGATCCCCTGCAGGGGAGTGACCTCGTGGATGTGGTGGCGTACGGACTCGTACGCCTTCTGGGCCGCTTCGACGCGGTGCTCCTCGTGGGTCTTGTCCCACAGGTAGCCCTTGACCGCCTCGATGCTGAGCAGCTGCGGATCCAGGGCGGCCAGGGCGCCCAGCACCCGCTCGTGGGTGAGGTCGTCCCGGTACACCCACAGGCCCGAAAAGCTCGCATCCCCTTCGAGGAGGGCGAGGTAGTAGGGGTAGGGCTTGCGGGCCATGAAGCGCACCAGGTCCTCGGGCCGGCGTCGGGACACCACCAGCATGTACCCGTAGGGCACCACCTTCTCGTTGATGGGCCGGACCCCGTGCCACGCCCACGGCTCCACGCCCTTCACCATGGTGTCGTCCAGCACCACAGAGACGTTCGCCTCGTCGATATCCAGCTTGGCCCCGCACTCCGCCTCCAGCTCCTCCTCCGACAGGTCGGGGGACACGAAGGCGAAGTACTTGCAGGGGATGCCGTTGCGCTCGGGAGAGTCGCTGTAGCGGCCGTTGGAGAACCCCACCTGGCCCATCCGGGCGGCGATCATGACGATGTCGCTGCCGATCTTCTTCGCCAGGGTCTTCTGGAAGATCCCCCGGTAGTTGATCTCCACCCGCTTGATCATCCGCCGTCCTCCTTCGCTCCGGGATTGGGACCGCACAGGCTGCAGGACGTCGCAGCTCACCTCCCTTGGGCCCCGGGCCGCCGGTTCGCGGATGCGGCCCGGCCCAGAACCTCCTCGATCTCTTCCAGGTGGCGCCGCATGGCGGCCTCCGCGGCCGCGGGGTCGCGCCGCCGGATGGCAGCCAGGATCCTCCCGTGCCCCTCCAGGGACTTCTGGAGCCGTCCGGGGACCTGGAGGGACCGTTCCCGGCTGGTCCTCAGCAGGTCCATGAGGACGTCCAGGATCCGCAGGATCACCTGGTTGCGGGCCGCGGTGGCGATGGTGTAGTGGAACTCGGAGTCCTCCTCCACCGCCAGCTCCCCCTGCTCCGCCTTGGCCCGCTGCCGCTCCAGGATCGCCTGCAGACGCCGGATCTCTTCCTCCGTGGCGTGCCGCGCGGCGCGAGCGGCTAGGTGGGGCTCGATCATCTTCCGCACGTCCAGCAGGTCGGCCAGGAGGGCACGGTTGCGGACCAACAGCGAGGCGAGCGGGTGCACCACCGCGTCCGGGCTGAGATCCCGGACCACGGTGCCCTCGCCCTGCCGAGGCTCCACCAGACCCATGAGCTGGAGCACCCGGATGGCGTCCCGCACGGAGCTTCGGCTGACACGGAACCGCTCGGCCAGCTCCCGTTCGGTGGGGAGCCGGTCACCGGGTCGCAGCTCCCCCTCCAGGATGAGCTGCTGGATGCGGGCCGCCACCTGCTCGTAGACCCGCGTCCGCCGGATGGGCTCCAGGGTGGCGGGAACCATGCGATTGGTCTGATGATCGGTTCTTCGTGCCTTACCCTGCCACACCCTCGACCGCCTGTCAAGTCACCGGGATCACCGGCGCGCTATTCCCAGCCCGAGGTACAGCGCCACGGCCAGAGCCACCACGGGCCATGGCGGGCTGGCCTCCCGCTGCTGTACCCGCACTTCCCCGTGGCGGAAGGACGACCACCAGCTGCCCACGAACCAGCAGACGTGAGCCAGGGGCGTTTTCTGGGGATCCCGCAGCTCGTACCGCAGGTCCCACAAGAGCCAGCGCTGGAGGGCGTGTACGGTGGCGAGGGTACGGCCGTCCGGGGTTTCCACCCGGGTCCTCAGGAACACCCGGCCCTCGCGCCGCAGCACGATCAAGCCGCTGCCTCCCGGCCGGAGCACCCGGACAGGCTTCGTCCCCCACCAATCCCACCCGCGCTCGAGAGTGAAGGCCGGGGTGCCGTCCGGGCCCTCCACCCGCAGGACCAGCGGGGAGGCCTGCCGCAGGCGAGTGCGCTTCAGGGCCCGCAGGCCGGCAGAGGAACACACCTCCACGGCACGGCCCAACACCGCGCCCTCCGGCGTTCGGACCTCGAAGACGGCCAGCGGGTCCAGGGGACGGTCCAGCCGGTACAGAAGCAGGTGTGGCCGGTTGAACGCCTCCACCTCCGCTCCCCACGCGTCTCGAGCTTCTTCGGAAGACTACGTGTCGCGGACGCCCGCCACCTCCTACGACTGAAAGTGAAAGGGTACAATAGCCGCGTGATTTCCCCACGGGAGGAGGACGATGTACGCGGTCCGGATCCACCAGCACGGCGGTCCTGAGGTGTTGCGGTACGAGGAGGTCCCCACGCCTACGCCCGGTGAGGGCCAGGCCCTGGTCCGGTTGGTGGCGTGCGGGGTCAACTTCATCGACATCTACCAGCGGAAGGGCCTGTACCGGATTGATCTACCCACCGCGCTGGGCCAGGAGGGTGCAGGCGTGGTGGAAGCGGTCGGGCCCGGGGTCACGGAGGTGAAACCCGGGGACCGGGTGGCCTACTCCAACGTCCTGGGGTCCTACGCGGAGTACGTCCTGGTCCCGGCCCAGCGCCTCGTGCCCATCCCCGACGGTGTGACGTACCAGCAGGCGGCGGCCGCCATGCTGCAGGGGATGACCGCGCACTACCTGGTGACCACCACGTACCCCTTGAAACCAGGCGACGCCTGCCTGGTTCACGCGGCGGCAGGTGGGGTGGGCCTGCTCCTCGTCCAGATGGCCAAGCGGCGCGGCGCGCTGGTCATCGGAACGGTGTCGACGGAGGAGAAGGCCCGGCTGGCGCGGGAGGCGGGTGCTGACCACGTGGTCCTGTACACCCAGCAGGACTTCGAGGCGGAGGTGTTGCGGATCACGGAGGGGCGCAAGCTGCAGGTGGTCTACGACTCCGTGGGCAAGGACACCTTCGAGAAGAGCCTGAACTGTCTCGCGCTGCGGGGCATGCTGGTGCTGTACGGACAGTCCAGCGGGCCGGTGCCGCCCTTCGACCCGCAGGTGCTGGCCCAGAAGGGGTCCCTTTTCCTCACCCGGCCGGTCCTGTGGCACTACACCACCACCCGGGAGGAGCTGCTGTGGCGGGCCGGGGAAGTCCTGGGCTGGATCCGGACGGGGGAGCTGAAGCTGCGCATCGACCGGGCCCTGCCGCTGTCGCAGGCAGCGGACGCCCACCGGGCTCTGGAGGGCCGCGAGACCACGGGCAAGGTGCTGCTGCTGACGGGCTTCGAGGGGTAGGGAAGGCACCCGCTCCCTTGAGGGGCGAACGGCCGTTTGCTACCATAAGGGCCAAATGCCGCAGGTCTTGTCCGTCCGGCGGGGTAGGAGCGGGGAGGTCCGGGTGCGGCTGGACGATGGGCGCACCCTGGCCGTTCCCGAGGACGCCTGGCGGGAGCTGAAGTTGTCGCCGCCCGGCCCGGTGGAACCGGAGACGCTGCGGACGCTGGAGCGCGTCAGCGAGCTGCACCGGCTGCGGCGGCGAGCCCTGGTGCTGCTGGCGGTCCGGCCGCGTTCCGCGCGGGAACTGTTCCAGAGGCTGGCTAGGGTTACAGACGCCAAGCTTGCCAGCCAGGTGGTGTCGGAGCTGGAGCGGCGGGGCCTGGTGGACGACCGGCGGTTCGCCCTAGAGTGGGTGCGGTCGCGGCAGGCCTCGCGCGGCCTCGGGCCCGCGCGTCTCCGGTTCGAGCTGCTGCGCAAGGGGATCGCGCGGGAGTTCGCGGAGGCGGCGCTGCGGGAGGCCGGAGCGGAAGAGGAGGCCCTGGCTGTGGAGGTCGCGCGACGGCAGCTTCCGCGGTACGCCCGGCAGCCACCCGAGGTGGCGGTACGCCGCCTGGCCGGCTACCTCGCACGGCGTGGGTTTGGCCCCGCAGCGGTGTCGCGGGCACTGCGCGCGGTGGGCCTGCCCGGGAACGCGGCCGGAGAGGAGGCGACGCGGTGAGGTCGGGCCGGCAGGGCGACAGCCCTCTGCTGCAGCTGCCCCTGGCTCTGGACGAGCCGGCGCCGCCGCCTGCCGCGGAGCGCATCCTCGACGGTCTCAACCCCGAGCAGCGCCGGGCCGTGGAGTGGGGGGACGGCCCGCTGCTCATCATCGCCGGCGCCGGCACGGGGAAGACCTCCGTGGTCACCCGCCGCATCGCGTACCTCGTCGCCACCAAACGGGCCAGGCCCCAGGAGATCCTCGCCCTCACCTTCACGGACAAAGCCGCGGGGGAGATGGAGGAACGGGTGGACGTGCTGGTCCCGTACGGCTACACGGAGGTGTGGATCTCCACGTTCCACGCGTTCGGGGACCGGGTCTTGCGGGAACACGCGCTGCTGCTGGGATTGCCCCCGGACTTCCGGGTGTTGAACCGCGCGGAACAGGTCCTGTTCCTCCGCGAGCACCTGTTTGAGCTGCCTCTGCGGCGCTACCGTCCGCTGGCGGACCCCACGCGCCACCTCCAGGCGCTGGTCCAGCTGTTCAGCCGAGCCAAGGACGAGGACGTCTCCCCCGAGGACTACCGGCGCTACGCGGAGTCGCTGGCCGTTTCCGCCACAGACCCGGAGGCCCAGGCCGAGGCGGAGCGCCAGCTGGAGCTGGCAGAGACATACGCCGCCTACCAGCGCCACATGGCGGAGCACGGGCTCCTGGACTTCGGGGACCTCATCACCCGCACCCTGCAGCTCTTCCGGGAGCACCCCCAGGTCCTGCGGCGGTACCAGGAGCGGTTCCGGTACGTGCTGGTGGACGAGTTCCAGGACACCAACTACGCGCAGTTCGAGCTGGTCAAGCTCCTGGTGGCGGTCCACCGCAACGTGACCGCGGTGGGCGACGACGACCAGGCGATCTACAAGTGGAGGGGCGCGGCCCTCAGCAACCTCCTGAACTTCACCCGGACCTACCCGGACGCCGAGCGCATCGTCCTGGTCCGCAACTACCGGAGCAGCCAGGCCATCCTGGACGCCGCCTACCGTCTGATCCGGCACAACGACCCGGACCGGCTGGAGGTGCGGGAGCGGGTCGACAAGCGGCTGGTAGCGGACTGCCCGGAGGGGCCGGAGCCGCAGCACCTGCACTTCGACTCCCTCACCACGGAGGCCGACGCGGTGGCCCGCACCATCGCGGAGCGCGTGGAACAGGGCGTGTGGCGCTACCGGGACGTGGCCATCCTGGTCCGGTCCAACGCGGACGCGGAGCCGTTCCTTCGGGCCCTCAACCTGCGCGGGGTCCCCCACCAGTTCACCGGGACGCGGGGGCTGTATGACCGGGAGGAGATCCGGCTGGTGCTCAGCTTCCTCCGGGCCCTGGCGAACCCCCGGGACAACCTCAGCCTGTACTTCCTCGCCACCTCGCCCCTGTACCTGGTCAGTCCCACGGACGTATCCCGCTGCCTGGCCGCGGCGCAGGCCCGCAACCGCTCCCTGGAGGACGCAGTCCGCCGACTGGCGGACCCCGCGGAAGAGGCCGGCGAGTTCGCGGACCTGCGGGCGGAGCTTCGGCCGGAGAGCCTCGCGGCCCTAGCCAAGCTGACAGACGACCTGGACGCCATGCGGCGGCTCGCTGTCGAACAGCCCACGGGGCGGGTGCTGTACGTCTACCTGGTGGAGCGCACGGGCTACGTGCAGCGCCTGGCGACCTCCGGGGACCCTACCGACGAGGCGCGGGTCCGCAACCTGGCGCGCTTCTTCGACCTGGTGGCCCGCGCGGCGCCCCTGCTGCGGTACGACCGGGCGGTGGAGTTCGTCCGTTACGTGGACGACCTCATCGCCGCGGGCGACGACCCGCCCGTGGAGGAGCTGGACCCGGAAGCGGACGCGGTTCAGGTCATGACGGTGCACAAGGCGAAGGGGCTGGAGTTCCCCGTGGTGTTCATCGGCTCGTGCGTCAGCCACAAGTTCCCGGTCCCGGACCGCTCGGACCCCATCGAGCTGCCGGAAGCCCTGATCCGGGACGAGCTGCCCGCGGGCGACCACCACCTCCAGGAGGAGCGCCGGCTGTTCTACGTGGCCATGACCCGGGCCAGGCGGGAGCTGTACTTCACCAGCGCCCGGGACTACGGGGGCCCCCGGCCGCGGAAGGTGAGCCGGTTCGTCCTGGAGGCCCTGGACCGGCCGGGCCTGCAGGGCGGTGCCTTCCGCGCCTCCGCCCTGGAGCAGATCCACCGCCACGCGCCGGCCTCCCAGTCGGAACTCCTGGCAGGGGTCCTCCCTCCGGACGCCGTGATCAGCGTCTCGTTCCGCCAGCTGGACGACTACGAGACGTGTCCCCTCAAGTACAAGTACACCCACGTGTTGCGGGTGCCGGTGACCCGGGATCACCGGGTCGCCTACGGCACCGCCATCCACGAGGCCCTCCGCGAGTACCACCGCCGCCGCGCCCGCCGCCAGCCGGTGACCCTGGAGGACCTGGTGGCCTACTTCGAGCGGGTGTGGGTCAACGAAGGGTTCCTGAGCCCCGAGCACGAGGAGCGCCGCATGCAGGAGGGGCGGGAGGTGCTCCGGCACTTCTTCGAGTTCCAGGAAGCGTGGGGCCACGTGCCCACCATGGTGGAAGCGCCCTTCTCGTTTTTCCGCAACAACACCCGCGTGCGCGGCCGGTGGGACCGGGTGGACGTGCGGGACGGGCAGGTGTGCATCGTGGACTTCAAGACCTCGGAGGTACGGGAGGAGGCGAAGGCAGACGACCGTGCACGGGACAGCCTGCAGCTGCGCCTGTACGCCCTGGCCTACCGCGAGGTGCACGGACGGCTGCCGGACCGTATGGAGCTGCACTTCCTGAACCCCGAGGGGGTGGTGGTGGGGTCCATCCGCCCGGAACCGGAGTGGGTGGCGGAGGCCGAGGAGGTGATCGACCGGGTGGCGGAGGGGATCCGCCGGCAGGAGTTTGTGGCGACTCCGGACTGGTACCGGGCCTGCCGGTACTGCGCGTTTGCGTCCATCTGCCCGTACACCGCGCGGGGGGACTAGAGGAGCTGGCAGGATGTTGGGGATGGGACCTGTGCGGGCGGTGTTCCTGGACGCGGGCCACACCCTGCTGGAGGGCCGGCCGTCGTGGTTCGACGTGTGGGCGGAGGGCCTGGGCGAGTTCGACGTCACCCTGGACCGGGAGGCCCTCCAGCGGGCCTACGCCCGCGCCAGCGACGCCCTCAGCCACATCCCGCCGGACCAGTTCACCGAGCAGACGTGGCGACAGTTCCTCCGCGAGATGGTGGCCAACCTGGAAGTTCCCGGCCACGAGGACGAGATCGCGGACCGGATGCACCAGGTGCTGGCCCGGACCCGGCCGGAGTACGTCCCCTATCCGGAGGCACCCGCAGTGTTGGAGGAGCTGCGCCGCAGGGGGTTCCGACTGGCGGTGGTCAGCAACTGGGAGCCGGACCTGCCTGAAGTCCTCGACCGCGCGGGCCTGCGCGGGTACTTCGACGCGGTGGTGGCGTCTGCCCTCGTGGGGGCGGCCAAACCGGACCCCCGGATCTTCCAGGTAGCCCTGGACGCGGTGGGAGTGCGCCCCGCGGAGGCGGTGCACGTGGGGGACTCCTACGAGGCGGACGTGCGGGGAGCGCGCGCTGCGGGGCTGCACCCGGTGCTCATCGACCGGGACCGTGTGTTCCAGGACGTGGACTGCGACCGCATCCACGATCTCCGGGAACTCCTGCCGTTGCTGGATCGGCTGGGGACACGGTGATCCGGATCCTGCACCTGGCGGACGTTCACCTGGGGGCGCGGTTCAGCGGCCTCGGGGCCAAGGGCGCGGAGCAGCGCGAGCAGCTGCGCCGGACCTTCGTCCGGTGCGTGGACCTGGCGCTGGAGAGGCGCTGCCAGGTGGTTCTGGTCGCGGGGGACCTGTTCGACACGCCCCACCCTCCCCGGTCCGTCGCCTCGTTTGCTGCGGACCAGCTCCGCAGGCTGGCCCAGGCGGGCGTGCGGGTGTTCGCGGTGGCGGGAAACCACGACGCCGCGCCTGAGGGGGTCTGGAATCGGCCGGACTTCCTGGGCCGCGCGGAGGGCGTGGTGGTGTTCGGCGAGCAGCCGGAGGCGGTGCAGCTGGACTTCGGGCTGGTCGTAGCGGGCCGCTCCGCGACACCCGGCCAGAACCCCCTGGAGGCATGGCCCAGGCCACGGGGGCCCGCGGTCGGGGTGGCACACGGTCCGGTGTACCGCCCCGGACAGGTGGACGATCCCGCCGCCATCCGGCCAGACCAGATCCGGGCGGTCGGCCTGGACTACCTGGCCTTGGGCGACTGGCACTCGGCGCAGGAAGTGCACGGGGCTCCGCACGTGAGCTGGTACGCGGGCGCGCCGGAGTTCTTGAGCCTGGACCAGCCGGGATTCGGCCACGTGTTGCTGGTGACCGTGGAGGGGCCGGGCAAAGTCCAGGTGGAGCCCGTGCGGGTGGCGCGGCGCCGGTACCAGCGGTTGGTGGTGTCCGTAGAAGGCCTGGACGAGGAGGCCCTGCGGGGCCACCTGGAGGAGCTGGCGGACCCTGACCTGGTGCTGGACCTGACCCTTCAGGGTCTCCGGGAAGCGGACCAAGTGCTCCCCCTCCACGCGCTGCAGCAGGACTACGCCGACCGGTTCTTCCGGTTGGTCCTGCGCGACCTGTCCCACCCAAGGCTGGACGAAGAGGCCCTGCAGAGGTTCGAGTCGGCCACCGTCCTGGGGCAGTTCGTCCGGAGGATGCACAGCCGCATCCAGGCGTCCGGTCCGGAGGAGCGGCCGTACCTGGAGGAAGCCCTGCAGCTGGGGGTCGCGGCCCTGCAGGGGCGTGGAGTCCACGGGTGAAGCTGCTGGAGCTGAGGGTCGAGAACTTCCGCCAGCACCGCAGGGCCTGCTTCCGCTTCGCTCCGGGCTTCAACGCGGTGGTGGGCCCCAACGAGGCGGGCAAGTCCGCGCTGCGCGACGCCCTCCGGATGGCGCTGTTCGCGAGCCCCGCGTCCGACCGCCACGACGAAGCCGTGCGGCCCTGGGGAGCGGTCGGCGCCCCGGTCCTCCAGCTGGTCTTCGAGGTGCCTCAGGGCCGGTTCGAGCTGGTCAAGGACTTCGGCGCGGGCCGGGTCCTGCTGAAGGGACAGGGCAGGACCTGGGAACGGCCTCGGGAGGTGCAGCAGGCCATCGGTCGGGCCCTGGGGTTCCAGTCGGAGAAGGCCTTCCTGGCCACCGCCCACGTCCGCCAGGCCGAGTTGCATCGCATCGGCGAGCGTGACGTGGCGGCGCAGCTGGGCCGCATCGTGGCGGGCGCGGACGAGGACGCGTCCCGCGCCCTGCAGGCGCTCCAAAAAGCTCTGGAGGACCTGGAGCGGGGACTCGCGCGGCCCGCTTCCAACCCCGGCCGCCTGTCCCGCGCTCGGCAGCGGCTGCGGGAGCTGCAGGCACGGGTGGAGGAGCTCCAACGGGCCGTTCAGGAGGCTCGCGCCACCGCTGCGGAGGCCGCCAGGGTCCGGGAGCGTCTGGCAGAGCTGGAAGCGGAGCTAAAGGACCGCAACGAGCTCCTGGACCTGAACCGCAGGGTCCAGCAAGCACGGGAGCGCTCGGACTGGCTCCGGAAGGAGGTCAGCTGGCGACGCGAGGTGCTGGAGCAGGTGGAGGGTCTGGAAGACCGCATCCGCCGTGACCGGGAGGAGCTGGAGCGGCTTCCGCCAACCGAAGACGGGGTGCTGGAGCGCGTCCGGGACTGCCTGAGACGCGCGGAGGAGCTGGAGGCGAGGGCCGCGCAGCTTGACCGCAGTGCGGTGGAGCTGCCCGAGGTCCGCCGTCCGGCTCGGTGGGTGTGGCTGGTGGCCGGGGCCGCGACGGTCGCGGCAGCGTGGCCAGGCCTGCCGGACGCGCTGCGGGCCGTGCTGCTGGCCGCGGCGGTGGCCGCAGCCTTCCTCGGGTGGAGGAGCTGGCAAAGGGCAGAAACCGCGCGCCGGGCGAGGGGAGAGGCGGAGGCGCAGAACCGGGCGCGGTCGCGCCTAGCCGAGGAACTCCGGGCCCAGGCGCATCACCTACGCGCCCAGGCCAACGACCGGCTGGCCGCGGCGCAGGCCCAGTCCGTAGAGGAGCTGGAGAACCGGGTCAGCCGGCGCCGGCAGCTGGAACAAGCCCTGCAGTCCAGCCAGGAGCGGATCCAGGGCCTCCTGAGGGGCCGGGACCCGCAGAAGCTGAGGGAGGAGCTGCAGACCCTGTCCGTGGACCTGCACGCACAGCTGCAGTTTCTGGACGACGAGGCGATCCGGGCCAAGGTACTGCTGCCACTGGAGCTGCAGCGCTTGGAAGGCGAGACCCAGCGCCTGGTGGACGAGCAGCAGCGGCTGCAACGCGAGCTGCAGCGCCTGGAGGTGCAGCTGGAGTCGGCACCCGACGAGGAAGTCCTGCTGCGGGCAGAGGAGGAGCTGGCCGCCTGCCGCGCGGAGCTGGACCGGCTCGAGCGGCGGCGCCGGGCGCTGCGGGCCGCGGTCGAAGTGCTGGAGGAGGCCAAGGCCGCAGTGGAGGTCCCGGCGCGCCAGGCGGTGGAGGAGAAGGCCGGGGCATCCCTGGCGCGCCTCACGGGAGGACGGTACACCCGGGTCCGGGTCCCCCACGACGCGGACCGGCTGCGGGTGGAGGTGTGGTCCGAGGAAGCGGGCCGCTGGCTGGCGCCCGAGGAGCCGCAGCTGAGCCGCGGGACCGTGGACCTGGTCTACCTCGCCGCGCGGGTGGCCCTGGTGGACGTTCTGGCACCGGGAGTGCGGCCGCCGCTGCTCCTGGACGACCCCTTCGTGACCTTCGACCCCGAGCGCCGGCAGCGGGCCCTGGACTGGCTGCGGGAGCTGTCCACGGAACGGCAGGTGTTCCTGTTCACCTGGGACGAGGCCGTGGCGGGCCACGCGGATGCGGTGGTCCGGCTGCCGCCGCCCAGCCCCCAGCCGGGCGGATCTCCCGAGACCCCAGCGGGCTGCTAGACTGGTCTTGAAACCACCCGTGGAGGAGGCGCTGTGACTGAGCCCACCACCGCCGAGCGTAGAGTGCGGATCGAGCGGGACACCCTCGGCCCCATGGAGGTGCCCGCGGACGCCCTGTACGGAGCCAGCACCCAGCGGGCGGTGCTGAACTTTCCCATCAGCGACCTTCGGTTTCCCCGGGTTTTCATCCGCGCTCTCGGTTTGATCAAGCGCTACGCGGCCGAGGTGAACGCGGAGCTGGGACTGTTGGACCGCACGCTGGCGGACGCCATCGTGCGGGCGGCCCAGGAAGTTGCCGACGGAGTGTGGGATCGCGAGTTCGTGGTGGACGTGTTCCAGACCGGGTCCGGGACGTCCACCAACATGAACGCCAACGAGGTGATCGCCAACCGGGCAGCGGAGCTCCTGGGCGAGGCGAGGGGTTCCAGGCGGGTCCACCCGAACGACCACGTCAACCTGGGTCAGAGCAGCAACGACGTTATCCCGTCCGCCATCCAGCTGGCAGCAATTCTGGAGATCCGGGAGGAGCTGCGACCGGCCTTGGAGGAGCTGCGGGACACCTTCCGGCGGAAGGCGGAGGAGTTCCTGCCGGTGGTGAAGACCGGCCGTACCCATCTGATGGACGCTACCCCCATCCGGCTGGGCCAGGAGTTCACAGGGTACGCGGGGCACGTGGAGGCCGCGCTGGACAACGTCTCCGTGGCGGAGGACCGCCTGCGGGAGCTCCCCCTGGGCGGCACCGCGGTGGGCACCGGGACGGGCCGGCACCCGGAGTTCGCGGAGCGGGTGTGCGCGAAGCTCACCGCGGCCCTGGGGTTCCCCGTGCGGGAGACCCCCAACCACTTCCGCGCCCAGGCGTGCCTGGACCCGGTCGTGTTCACCAGCGGAGTGCTGCGCACCTACGCCACCGCCCTCATGAAGGTGGCCAACGACATCCGGTGGATGGGCTCTGGCCCCCACGCGGGCCTGGCGGAGCTGGAGCTCCCCGCGGTGCAGCCGGGGTCGTCCATCATGCCGGGCAAGGTGAACCCCGTCATCCCGGAGTCCGTGATCCAGGTGTGCGCGCAGGTGCAGGGCAACGACCTCGTGGTGGCCCTGGGCAACCAGTGGGGCAACTTCGAGCTGAACACCATGATGCCCGTGATGGGCTACAACCTCCTGCAGTCCATCCGGCTCCTGGCCAACGCCTCCCGCAACTTCGCCCGGCAGTGCGTGGCGGGCCTGCGGGCCACGGCGCGGGGCCCGGAGACGGTGGAGCGCGGCCTGATGCTGGCCACCGCTCTGGCTCCGGTGATCGGCTACGACGCGGCTGCAGAGGTGGCCAAGGAGGCGGCCCGGACCGGACGGACGATCCGGGAGGTGGCCCGCGAACGGACCGGGCTGTCGGAGGAGGATCTGAAGCGGATCCTGGATCCCTCCCGGATGACGGAGCCCGGCTTTACGGGCGGGGGCGCGGGCGGTTAGGGTGAGGGACAGAGCGGGCGCAGGGCCGTGGGACCGGACCCTGTGCTGAGGTGAGGTCGGTGGGCGGGACCGTGGAGCTGCACCAGCTGGAGGCGTTCGTGGCGGTGGCCACCTTCCGGAGCTTCCACCGCGCCGCGGAGGCCCTGTTCCTGTCCCAGCCTGCGGTGAGCGCCCGGATCCAGTCGTTGGAGCGCGCCCTGGGCAAGCGGCTGTTCGAGCGGGACGGACGCACCGTGCGTCTCACGGAGGCCGGGGAGGCGCTGCTGCCCTACGCGGAACGGGCCATTCAGGCGGTGGTGGAGGGCCAGCACGCGGTCCAGCAGACCTCAGGTCCCTCCGCGGGACCGCTGACCCTGGCGGCGGTTCCTTCCCTGTGCACGTACCTCCTGCCCGAAGCCCTCAAGCGGTTCCGTCAGGAGTGCGAGGACTGCAAGGTGCTGATCCGCACCGGCCACTCCCGGGACGTCCTGCAGATGGTCCTGAACGAGGAGGCGGAGATCGGGCTGGCCCGGTCCCTCAGCCACCCTCAGGTGGAGACCATCCACCTGGCCCGGGATCCCTTCGTCCTGGTGGTCTACCCGCGCCACCCGTTCGCGAAAGCGGGGCGGGTGACCCTGGAGGAGGTCGCCAGCCAGCCCCTCATCTTCTACGACCGCGGGTCCAGCGACTGGACGCTCCTCAACGCCACCTTCCGCCGGCAGGGTTTGATCCCCAACGTGGTCCTCGAGCTGGACACCATCGAGGCCACCAAGAAGATGGTGGAGCGCGGCGTGGGGATCTCCCTGCTGCCCAAAATCGCGGTCCGGCGGGAGGTGGCGGAGGGCAGTCTGGTCCCGGTGCGGCTGGTGGGGGCGGAGATGCCCCAGCGGTTCGTGGACCTGGTGTACCTGCGGGGGCGCGGGCTCAACGAGTGGGCCCGGCGGTTCGTGCAGACGCTGCGGGCGACCCTGAGCGGGGGGCAAGTGGTGGTTGATCAACGGGCTGCATCGAACGCCCGTTGACAGCCTCGGGCTGGCCTCCTAGGATCGTGCACAAGCCCGAAGACCAGGGACGTGTAGGCTGTCCGGCTTCGACCCAAGAGAGCCGCGGGCCGGTGAGAGCGCGGCGTCAGGCGGGCAGCTGAGTTCCCCTGCGAGGGGCGGCCCGAACGGCAGCAGGGCCCAGTAGGCGCCGACGGGGTTCCGGCTCCCGTTGCCCAGGCCGGCGGAATCGGACGCGAGTCCCGTTCCGAGAGGGCCCCGCCGCGTCCGGTGCGGCGGGGAAGTCGGGTGGTACCGCGCGAGGTGTTTCCGCCTCCCGTCCCGTGGGGACGGGAGGCAATTTTTTTGGGGCCCTTCCGGGCCCGGAGGGAGGGAACAGCGGTGATCGTGGTGCTGCAACCCCACTGCACTCCCGAGCAGCGGGAGGCGGTGCTGCAGCGCATCCGGGAGGCGGGCCTGGCTCCCCACGTCTCCCAGGGAGTGATGCGCACCGTGGTGGGCGTCATCGGAGACGACCGCACCAAGGAGCAGCTGCGCACCATGCTGGAGGCCATGGACGGGGTGGAGCGGGTGGTCAAGGTCCTGCAGCCCTACAAGCTGGTCAGCCGCGAGTTCCAGCCCCAGACCACCGTGGTCCCGGTGGGAAGCGTGCGCATCGGCGGACCCGAGGTGGTGGTCATCGCCGGCCCCTGCTCGGTGGAAAGCCGCGACCAGATCCTCCAGGTGGCCCGGGCGGTCCAGGCCGCGGGCGCCGTCATGCTCCGGGGAGGGGCGTTCAAGCCCCGCACCTCCCCGTATTCCTTCCAGGGCCTGGAGGAAGAGGGGCTCCGCCTGCTGGACGAGGCCCGCCAGGCCACCGGGCTGCCGGTGGTCACCGAGGTCCTGGACGCCCGCCAGCTGGACGCGGTCCTGCGCCACGCGGACATGGTCCAGATCGGCGCCCGCAACATGCAGAACTACACCCTCCTGCGGGAAGTGGGCCGCGCCCGCTGCCCCGTGCTCCTCAAGCGCGGCCCCGCCGCCACCCTGGAAGAGACCCTCCTGGCCGCGGAGTACATCCTCTCCGAGGGCAACCCCCACGTGGTCCTGTGCGAGCGGGGCCTGCGCAGCTTCGACAACCACACCCGCTTCCTCCTGGACATCAGCGCCGTCCCCGTGCTCCAGCGCCTCAGCCACCTGCCCGTGCTGGTGGACCCCAGCCAGGCCGCGGGCAAGCGCCACTGGGTCCCTCCCCTCGCCCGCGCCGCCGTCGCCGCGGGCGCCGACGGCCTCCTGGTGGAAGTCCACCCCGACCCCGAGCGCGCCCTCAGCGACGGCCCCCAGCAGCTGCGGCCCGACCAGTTCGCCCAGCTCATGGAAGAGCTGCGCCGGGTCGCCCACGCCGTGGGCCGCAGCGTGGCCGGAACGCCGGTGGGCGCACCCGTTTGATAAGGAACGTGAATCGCGGCTGCGTTGACACCTCCGCGGGCCGCTGGTACAAGTAAACGCAAACGCACACCGGGAGGACCGGTGGCGCGGCGAGGTGGTCTCACCGAAGGCCTTCCGCGTCGGGCCGCCGGACCGGACCGAGGGTCCGGGGCACCCTAGGGCACCGCCCGAGGCACCCAAGTGGGGCTCCTCGGGTGTGCGTCTTTGAACCACGCGAGGAAGGGAAGTAGTAGGCGCGGGAGCTCTCGCAGAGAGCCGGAGCGGGTGGGATCCGGTAGAGCCGAGCGCTGAACCTCGTCCCTGAGCTTGCCGGGCGAAGGCAGAGTAGTCCGGCACGCGGCCGGCGTGATCGGCAAACGAGGGCCGAGCTCTTCGGGGCTCGGAACTAAGGTGGTACCGCGGGAGCCAACCCGTCCTTAGGTTGGCTCCCGCTGGTTTTCGAGGGCGCAAGCGACACAGAGGAGGAGGACGATGCGGGTTACCACGGTGGAGACGCGCAAGGCCACCCGAACCATCTCCGGGGCACAGGCGGTGGTACGGGTCCTGGAGGAAGCCGGGGTCGAGTGGATCTTCGGGCACCCCGGGGGCGCGTCCCTGCCCCTGTACGACGCGCTGTACGACGCGCCCAGGATCCGTCACGTGCTGTGCCGTCACGAGCAGGTGGCCGCGCACGCAGCCACCGGCTACGCGCGGGCTTCCGGCCGTTTCGGGGTGTGCACCGCCACCTCGGGCCCCGGCGCCACGAACCTGGTCACGGGGCTGGCGGACGCCATGATGGACTCCGCGGCGGTGCTGGCCATCACGGGCCAGGTCGTCCGGGCCAACATCGGGACCGACGCCTTCCAGGAGGCGGACGTCACCTCCATCACCACGCCCATCACGAAGCACAACGCGCTGGTGATGGACCCGCACGCCCTCGTGCGGACGTTGCGGGAGGCCATCTACCTGTGTCAGTCGGGCCGGCCAGGACCGGTGCTGGTGGACGTGCCGCGGGACGTCTTCCAGACGCAGATCCCCGAGGAACTGCTGGACGAACCCTTTGAGCCCCGGCGGCGTCCGGTCACCAAGGGGCACCCCGCCCGCATCGCGGAGGCCGCGGAGGCCATCTCCCAGAGCCGCCGGCCGATCCTGTACGTGGGCGGAGGCGCGCAGGGCGCCAGCGAGCCCCTGGCGCGCCTGGCCCGGCGCTGCCGGATCCCCGTCACCGTGACCCTCATGGGGAAGGGGGCCTTCGACGAGACGGACCCCCTGTGCCTGGGCATGCTGGGGATGCACGGGACCGCCTACGCCAACTACGCCATCAACGCCGCGGACCTGGTGATCGCGGTGGGGGCGCGGTTCGACGACCGGGTGACGGGCCGGCTGAAGGACTTCTGTCCCCACGCCCGGTTCATCCACATCGACATCGACCCGTCCGAAATCGGCAAGAACAAACCCGCCCACGTCCCCATCGTGGGCGACGCCCGGGAGGTGCTGGAGGCGCTGGAACCCCTGGTCCAGCCGCCGGACGTGGAGGCCTGGTGGAAGCAGATCGAAGAGTGGCGGGCGCGTTACCCCCTGCGCTGGAAGCCCGGACCGCTCCTGAAACCCCAGGAGGCCATCGAGGCTATCTACCGCCTGACGCGGGGCGAGGCGGTGGTGGTCACGGACGTGGGCCAGCACCAGATGTGGGCGGCCCAGTACTACAAGTGCCGCAGGCCGCGCACCTTCATCTCCTCCGGCGGGCTGGGCGCCATGGGGTTCGGTTTTCCCGCGGCCATGGGGGTCCAGTTCGCCCGCCCCGACGCCCTGGTAGTGGCCATCGTGGGCGACGGGGGCTTCCAGATGACCATGCAGGACCTCATCACCGCGGTGGAGTGGAAGCTGCCGCTCAAGATCTACGTGATCAACAACGGGTCCCTGGGCATGGTGCGGCAGTGGCAGGAGCTGTTCTACAACCAGCGCTACTCCGCGGTGCAGCTCCGCAACCCGGACTTCGCGCGGATCGCGGAGGCCTTCGGGGCGGTGGGGATCCGGGTGGAGCGGTCGGAGGACCTGGAGCCGGCCCTGCAGCGCTCCCTGGAGGTGACGGACCGGCCCGTGGTGGTGGACCTCATCGTGGACCCGGAGGAGAACTGTTACCCCATGATCCCCTCGGGCCAGTCCGTGAAGGAGATGATCCTCGGTGAGTAACGCCCTTCCGACCCCGCAAGTGCGGTCCGAGCGCCGGGTGCTGTCCGTGCTGGTGGACAACGTGCCCGGAGTCCTCCTGCGCGTGGTGGCCCTGTTCCGGCGTCGGGGGATCAACATCCACAGCCTCGCGGTGTCCGTCACGGAGGACCCCGCGGTGTCCCGCATCACCATGACGGTGGAGTGCCCCGCGGCCCTGGCGGAGTCCGTGGTCAAGCAGGTCCGCCGGGTGGTGGAGGTCCGGCGGGTGCGGGACGTCACCGACGCGCCCCGCACGGAGCGGGAGCTGGCCCTGGTGAAGGTCAACGCGCCCGCGGGCGTTCGGTCCGAGATCCTGGAGGCGGCTCAGGTGTTCCGGGCCCGTCCCATCGACCTGACGGAGAAGACCGTGACCCTGGAGGTCACCGGCAGCCCGGAGAAGATCGACGCGTTCCTGAACCTCGTGGCGCGCCACGGCGTGCGGGAGGTGGCCCGCACCGGGTCCGTGGTGCTGCTCCGGGGTTCGGCCACCACGTAGACCACGACGGCGGGAGGTGCGGAATGGCCAAGGTGTACTACGAGCGCGACGCCAACCCGGAGCTCATCCGGTCCAAGCGCGTGGCGGTGCTGGGGTACGGCAGCCAGGGCCACGCCCACGCCCTCAACCTGCGGGACCAGGGGGTGTCGGTGGTGGTGGGCCTGAAACCCGGAGGCTCCTGGGACCGGGCGCGCGCGGACGGCTTCCGGGTGGTGGAGGTGGCGGAGGCCGTGCGGGAGGCGGACGTGGTGTCCGTGCTGCTGCCCGACATGGTGCAGGCGCACGTGTACCGAGAGGCCATCCGCCCCCACCTGCGCAGGGGACAGGCCTTGGCCTTCGCCCACGGCTTCACCGTCCTGTACGGGCAGGTGGAACCTCCCCCGGACGTGGACGTGTTCATGGTGGCGCCCAAGTCCCCGGGACACCGGATGCGGGAGGTGTTCGTGGAGGGGCAGGGCGTCCCGGGCCTGGTGGCCGTGCACCAGGACGCCACGGGCCAGGCGAAGGACCTGGCGCTGGCGTACGCGTGGGGCGTGGGCTGCCTCCGGGCCGGGGTGGTGGAGACGACCTTCCGAGAGGAGACCGAGAGCGACCTGTTCGGGGAGCAAGCGGTGCTGTGCGGCGGAGTCACGGCCCTCATCCAGGCGGGGTTCGAGACCCTGGTGGAAGCCGGCTACCAGCCGGAGATCGCCTACTTCGAGTGCCTGAACGAGCTCAAGCTGATCGTGGACCTCATCTACGAGGGCGGCATGCAGTGGATGCGGTACTCCGTGTCGGACACGGCAGAGTACGGCGACTACACCCGCGGCCCCCGGATCATCGACGACCACGTGCGGCAGCGGATGAAGGAGATCCTCAAGGAGGTCCAGGACGGGACCTTCGCCCGGGAGTGGATCCTGGAGGCTCAGGCCAACTTCCCGTCCTTCCGGAACCTCCGGGTCCGGGCGGCGCAGCACCCCATCGAGGAGGTGGGCCGGCAGCTGCGGGCCATGATGCCGTGGCTGCGGCGCCCGCAGCCCAAGGCGGCGCAGACCGTCGGGACCGGTGGAGGGAGTTAGGGTGACGGACCGCGTCTACATCTTCGACACCACCCTGCGGGACGGGGAGCAGTCCCCCGGCTTCTCCATGACCGTGCAGGAGAAGCTGGAGATGGCCCGGGCCCTGGCCCGCCTGGGTGTGGACGTGATCGAGGCCGGGTTCCCCATCGCCTCGCCCGGGGACCTGGAGGCGGTGCGGCTGATCGCCCGGGAGGTGCGGGGCCCGGTGATCTGCGGCCTGGCCCGGGCACAGCGGCAGGACATCGAGGTGTGCTGGGAGGGGGTACGGGAGGCGGAACGGCCCCGGATCCACACCTTCATCGCCACCTCCCCCATCCACATGGAGCGCAAGCTTCGGATGAGACCGGAGGAGGTGCTGGAGGCCGCCCGGCAGGCGGTCCGGCTGGCCCGCTCCCTGTGCCCGGAGGTGGAGTTCAGCTGCGAGGAC
This sequence comes from bacterium, assembly GCA_046289555.1. Lineage (GTDB taxonomy): Bacteria > Sysuimicrobiota > Sysuimicrobiia > Sysuimicrobiales > Sysuimicrobiaceae > Tepidifontimicrobium. Next base: position 2,774 of record JBKBVM010000003.1, on the reverse strand, counting down.
GCTACCCGCTCCGACGTGGAGTTCCTGTGCCGGGTGGTGGAGGCGGCCATCCGGGAGGGCGCCGCGGTCATCAACCTCCCGGACACCGTGGGGTACGCGGTCCCCCACGAGTACGCGAACCTCATCCGCACCGTGCGGGAACGGGTGCCGGACTCCGACCGGGTGGTCTGGAGCGTGCACTGCCACGACGACCTGGGCATGGCGGTGGCCAACTCCCTGGCAGGCGTGCAGGCGGGGGCGCGCCAGGTGGAAGGCACCATCAACGGGATCGGGGAGCGGGCGGGCAACGCGGCCCTGGAAGAGGTGATCATGGCCCTGGTCACCCGGCGGGACATTTTCGGCCTACGGGTGGGGGTGGACACCACCCGCATCTACCCCACCAGCCGGTTGCTGTCGGCTCTCACGGGGGTGGAGGTGCAGCCCAACAAGGCCATCGTGGGCGCCAACGCCTTCGCCCACGAGGCGGGCATCCACCAGCACGGCGTCCTCAGCGACCCCCGGACCTACGAGATCATGACCCCCGCGTCCGTGGGAGTGCCCACCAACCGGCTCGTGCTTGGCAAGCACTCCGGCCGCCACGGGCTTGTGCACGCGCTCCAACAGATGGGCTTCCAGCTCACGGAGGAGGAAGTGGAGCGGGTGTACGCCCGGTTCAAGGCTCTGTGCGACCGGAAGAAGCGGGTGGAAGTGGGGGACCTGGTAGCCCTGGTCCAGGAGGGGTTCGCTGCAGCACCCGAGACGTACCGCCTGGTGTCCTTCCGGGTCACCACTGCCAACGACGAGCCGCCCCACGCGGCGGTCCGCCTGGAGCGCTCCGGCCAGCTCCACGTGGCCGAGAGCAGCGGGGACGGACCCGTGGACGCCCTGTTCGCAGCCATCAACGCCGCCACCGGCCGGCAGGTCCGGCTCCTGGACTACAGCCTGCGGTCTGCCACGGGCGGCAGCGACGCCCTGGGCGAGGCGGTGTGCCGGCTGCAGGAGGGAGACCGGGTGGCCACGGGCCGGGGCAGCAGCACCGACGTCCTGGAGGCCAGCGCCCTGGCCTACGTGGCGGCCCTGAACAAGCTGGCGGAGACCCGTCCCGCGGAGACGGTCCCCGCGGGACCGTAGCGCAGACCTGTCGAGGGAGAGCCCATGGGGATGACCATCACGGAGAAGATCCTGGCGTCGCACGCGGACCTCCCGAAGGTGGAGCCGGGGGACCTGGTGGAGTGCCGCGTGGACATGCTGTTCGCCAACGACATCACCGCACCCCTCGCGATCCAGCAGTTCGAGCGGATCGGGGTGGACCGGGTGTTCGACCCGGACCGGGTCGCCTTCGTCCTGGACCACTACTCGCCCAGCAAGGACATCGCGTCCGCGGAGCAGTGTCGGATCACCCGGGAGTTCGTCCGCAAGCACGGCCTGCCCCACTTCTACGACGTGGGGCGGGCGGGCATTGCCCACGTGCTCCTGGCGGAGGAGGGGTTCGTGGCGCCCGGGGAGCTGTTCGTGGGAGCGGACTCCCACACGTGCAACCATGGGGCGTTGGGGGCATTCGCCACCGGGGTGGGTAGCTCGGACCTCGCTGCCGCCATGGCTACTGGGCGACTGTGGTTCCGGGTCCCGCCCACCCTGCGGTTCGTGTTCCGCGGGACCCTGCCCCGTTGGGTGACGGGCAAGGACCTGGTCCTCCGGATCATCGGCGACATCGGGGTGGACGGGGCGCGGTACGCGGCCATGGAGTTCGCAGGCCCCGTGCTGCAGCAGCTGTCCATGGACGAGCGCTTCTCCATCACCAACATGGCGGTGGAGGCCGGGGCCAAGAACGGGATCATGGAGCCCGACGAAGTGGTCCTGGACTGGATCCGGCCCAGGGCTCGGCGTCCCTTCCAGCCCGTGTGCGGCGACCCGGACGCCTCCTACGCCGCGGTGTACGAGTACGACGTCACGGACATGCAGCCGGTGGTGAGCGCGCCGTCCTCGCCGGCCAACGTGGTGCCGGTTACGGAGGTCACCGGGGTCCGGGTGGACCAGTGCTTCATCGGCACGTGCACCAACGGGCGCATCGAGGACCTCCGCCAGGCGGCGCGGGTGCTGGCGGGCCGCAGGGTGCACCCGGACGTGCGGCTGCTGGTGATCCCGGCCAGTCCCCGGATCTACCGCCAGGCGCTCGAGGAGGGGCTCCTTCAGGTGTTCCTGGACGCGGGCGCGGCGGTTTCCACCCCCACCTGCGGGCCCTGTATCGGCGGGCACATGGGCGTGCTGGCGGACGGGGAGGTCTGCGTGTCCACCAGCAGCCGCAACTTCATCGGGCGGATGGGCCACCGGGGCAGCAAGGTCTACCTGTCCAACGCCGCGGTGGCGGCTGCCGCGGCGGTGGCGGGCAAGCTGGTGCACCCCGACGAGGTGGTGCGGGAGCCGGCACGGGTGTGAGGAGGTCGGCCATGGCGATCCGCGGGAGGGCCCACAAGGTCGGCGACCACATCGACACCGACCTCATCATCGCGGGGCGGTACCTGGTGACCACCGACCCCGTCCAGCTGGGGGAGCACCTCTTCGAGGACCTGGATCCGGGGCTTCGCCAGCGCATGCGGCCCGGTGACGTGCTGGTGGCGGGAGAGAACTTCGGACAGGGGAGCTCCCGGGAGCACGCCCCGCTCGCCCTGGTGGGTGCCGGGGTGGCGGCGGTGGTCGCGGCCTCCTACGCCCGTATCTTCTACCGCAACGCCTTCAACAACGGCCTGCTGCTGCTGGAGTGCCCGGAGGCGAGCCGGGCGGTGCAGGACGGGGAC
>JBKBVM010000039.1:0-12242 GCA_046289555.1 bacterium | reverse complement strand
CGTAGACCTCCCCGGGCCGGCCGAGGCGCACCTCCACCTCGCCCCGGACCCGGTCCAGGTCGTACAGCCCGATGGGCAGCAGGAAGTCCAGGGAGCACAGGTTACACAGGTCCACGAGGCTGTTGACCCGGGGCAGCGGCTGGCCACGCAGCGCCCGGCGCAGCAGAGCTTCCGACGACGGCCGCGTCTTGGTGGGATCCTCCCCCGTACGCCGGTACAGCTCCCGGGCCGCCTGCAGCCCTTCGATCTCGGACGGGGCACGGCCCGCGTACCGCTCCCGCAGCCGCGCGGCGAGCTGCTCCAGCTCCTCCCACACCTCGGGGGCTTCCGGCCGCACCCACACCCCCTCCGCCTCCACCACCCCCAGGCAGACTCGGTCCACTACCGATCCGTCCACGGTCACGCGCACGGTGGTTGGTTTCCGCACGGTCGCCCACCTCCCCTCCAGCCGGCTTGCCCCCGCCAAACCGATGCGGCTACACTGCACCGCGGGCCAGGCCTGTGGCCGGCCGGGAGGGACGCTTGCCCGTCGTCTGTGTGGAACCGGACCTGTTCTGTGTCCGCATGCCGATCCCGTTCCCGCTGGGCAGTGTGAACGCATACCTGGTGCGCACCGATCACGGCGCGGTCCTGGTGGACACGGGGCTGCGGACTCCCGACTGCTTCGCGGTCCTCCAGGAGGCCCTGGAAGCTGTCGGGGTTCCCCTCTCCGCGCTGCGGGCGGTCGTCCTCACCCACGCGCACCCAGACCACATCGGCCTGGCGGGCGTGCTCCAAGGACGGACCGGGGTCCCCCTGTACCTGCTGGACGTGGAGGAACCCGTCGCGCGCCGGGTGTGGGTAAACGACCACACCTCCCGCGTCCGCGCCATCACCCAGATGCTCCGGGCGCACGGGGTCCCCGAGAAGTGGGTTGAGGAGGTAGGCCAGCAGGTGGCGGCCCTTCGGGAGCTGGTGGCACCGTTCGGGCAGGTGCAGACGTTGCGGGACGGGCAGGTGGTGGAGCTGGATGGGTTTTCCGCGCAGGTCCTGTGGACTCCGGGGCACAGCGACGGCCACATGGTGCTCCTCGATCCGCGCGGCAGGTTGTTCTGCGGGGACCACGTGCTGCCGGAGGTCTCGCCCAACATCTCCCTATACCCCGGAGCGCGGCCCAATCCCCTGGCGGACTACCTGGACTCCCTCCGGAAGGTCCGGGACCTGCCGGTGCGGGTCGCCTTGCCCGGCCACGGCGACCCGATCACGGACTGGGGCACCCGAGTGGACCAACTCCTGGAACACCACCGGGTCCGGCTGGACGCCGCCCATGCCCTGGTGCCCCCGGAAGGCGTGACGGCCTTCCAGCTGGCGCAGAGGCTCTTCTTCGAGGGATCCGGTGACGGCGTGGGCCCGCCGGAGATCCCCTTGCCGCTGGCGGTGGGCGAGGCCGCGGCCCACCTGGAGTGGCTGTACCGAGAGGGACGCCTCGTCCGCGAGGAAGGCCCCCCGGTGGTGTACCGACCCGCGGAGGCGAAAAGGTGAAACGCACGCGACCCGTAGACGACCGAACCGTCCTCGTGGACCTGCACTTCGGTCAGGCCGAGGTCCTGGGGTGCTACCTCCTGCTGGGGGACCGGCCTGCCCTCGTGGAGACCGGGCCCAGCACGTGTCTGGACTCCCTGGCGGCCGGTCTCGCGGAGCACGGCCTGCGCCTGGAAGACCTGGAGGCGGTGGCGGTCACCCACATCCACCTGGACCACGCGGGGGCCGCGGGCGTCCTCTGCCGGCGCAACCCGCGCCTCCAGGTATTCGTGCACCCGGTCGGGGCTCCGCACCTCGCGGATCCCACCCGCCTTCTGCGCAGCGCGCAGCGCATCTACGGCTCGTGGATGGAGACCCTGTGGGGGGAGGTGGCTCCGGTTCCCGCGGAACGCATCACGGTGGTGGAAGACGGCCAGACCTTCCGGATCGGCGGGCGGGTGCTAAGGGCCCTGGACACCCCCGGCCACGCCAGCCACCACCACGTATACGTGGACGAGGAGGCTCAGTCGGCCTTCTCGGGTGACGCCGCGGGGATCTCCCTCCCGGGATGTCCCGTGGTCCGCCCTCCGACCCCGCCACCGGACCTGGACCTGGACGCGTGGGACCGCACCCTGGACCGGCTACAGACCCTGGGCCTGCGGCGCCTGTGCCTGACTCACTTCGGAGTGCGGGACGACCCTCCTGCCGTCCTCAGCGAGCTGAGGCGCCGGCTTCGGGAGGTGGAGCAGCTTCTCCTGCAGGGATGGAGGGCCGGGGAGGACGTGGACCGGCTGGTGGAGCGCCTGCGGGGATACCTCCAGCCCGAGGTGGAGGCCCGGTGCGGCCGTGGCGCGGCCGACCGTCAGGAGCTCGCCGCCAACTACCGGATGAACGTACTCGGCTACGTGCGGTACTTCGAAAAACGCCTCGGCCCCAACACCGGGTAGCTACGCCAGCCCGCTCGGACTCCGCTGAGCCACCACCGCGACTCGCGGCCACGGGCCCGGCCGTACAATGGAGCCGTGGACCGGACGGGCTATCCCGCACACGAGCTCATCGAGGAAGGCCTCCGCGACCTGGAGCGGGGCGTGGAGTCGGTGCCCGCCCTCCTGGTGTCCATCGGTGCGCCGCGGCTGCGCCGTCTGGGCCTTCGGATCCCCCGCGCCATCCCCGATCCGGAGCGCCGGCTGTACCAGCTGCTGGCCCGGCAGGACCCGGACTCTGCCCACTCCCGCTACAACGCTCTGATCCGTCGGCTGGTCAGCTTCGAGCGCGCGGCGGAATGCGCCAGTTAGCCGACGCGGACCGAATCCGCCGGTTCATGCGGGCTCTGGGGCGGGAAGCGTCCTCGGAGGTGCGCTGCTACTTCACCGGTGGGGCCACCGCCGTCCTCCTGGGGTGGCGGCGGAGCACCATCGACGTGGACCTGAAGCTGGTCCCCGAAGCCGACGAGGTGCTGCGGGCGATCCCCCGACTGAAGGAGGAGCTCCGGATCAACGTGGAGCTCGCCTCCCCCCTGGACTTCATCCCGGTCCCGCCCGGTTGGGAGGACCGCAGCCTGTTCATCGCGCGGGAGGGGAAGATCTCCTACTACCACTTCGACCCCTACGCCCAGGCGTTGGCGAAGCTCGAGCGCAGCCACACGCAGGACCTGGAAGACGTCCGAAACATGCTGCGCAGCGGACTCGTCCAGCCGGCCCGTGCGCTGGAATACTTCGAGCGAGTTGTGCCCGAACTGTACCGCTATCCCGCAATCGACCCCCGGGCGTTCCGCCGGGCCGTGGAGGACGCGTTCCGCCCGGCCTAGCTGTGGCTTCAGCCGATCTCCCGCTGCAGCCGCTCCGGGTCCAACAGGGTGATCCAGCCCCCCGACCGGCGCACTGCACCCGCCCGTTCGAGCCGCCTCAGCCACTTGTTCACGCTCTCCCGCGTCGCACCCACCATCTGGGCGAGCTCCACCTGGCGCAGCCGAGGACACAGGAGCCCTCCGCCGGCGCCCGGCTCTCCCCGTTGGGCGCCCAGCTGCAGCAGCACCCGCGCCAGGCGCCCTCCCACGCCCAGGAAGGCGCTGTCGCGGATCTGCACCTCCGCGGCCCGCAGCCGCCGGCCCAGGAGCTGGAGTAGGCGCAGGGCCGCTTCGGGCCTACGCCCCAGCCAGTCAACCCAGTCCTCTTGTGGAAGGAAGACCAGCACGCAGTCCTCCTGCGCCACCGCGTCCGCGGATTGTACCCCGCCGTCCAACGCCGCCACCTCCCCTAAGACGTCCCCGGGGCCCAGCAGGGCCAGGGCCCGTTCCCTCCCGTCCAGAGACGTGCAGCGCACCCTCACCCAGCCCCTTTCCAGCACGAAAACTCCCGTAGCCGGATCGCCCTCCCGGAAGAGCGCTTCCCCCCGACGGTAGGAGCGGCGCCGCGCCCCCGACACCAGCGCGGCGAGCTCTTCCCCGGGACAGCCGGCAAAAAGGGCCATGCCGGACAGTACCGCGTCCACTCGCACCGCGCCCCTCCCACCACCCATCCCCGCCGGATGATCCACCCGCACCACCGGCGACGTGCAACACGGCCGCCAGGCAATCACCGACGGCTTCCGCCAGCTCTTCCACCGGATGCCCGGAGCCACCCTCCGCCCGGAGCAGGGCACCGTGCGCATGCTTTCCCCCGACCTGGCGGTCTGGCAGGGCGGGTTTGAGATCCTCCGGCCGGACGCTGCTCCGCTGAAGGGCTACGCGGTCGAGGTTCTGAGAAAGGAAGCCGGCCGGTGGCTCGTCCTGGAGAGCCACCCCAAGCTGCTTCCCGAAAGTCGCCCCTAGCAACCCCATCGGGGGAAGGAGGTACCGCCATGTCTGACATGTCCGAGAAGAACGTGGCTCTAGTCAAGCAGGGATACGCGGCCTTCGAGCGTGATGACATCCCGGCCGTGCTCGCGCTCCTCGCCGACGACGTGGAATTCGTCCTGCTGATGAGCCCTGACGAGTTCATCGCTTCAGGCGACCGGGTGGTGGTCCTGGGCCACCAGGCTGGCCGGGCGAGGTCCACGGGGCGCCACGGCGAACTGGCGTGGGTGCACGTGTACACCGTCCGCGACGGCAAGATCAGCCGGTTCGACGAGTTCCTGGATAGTTACACCCTGGCCCAGCTCTGGGAGTCTCCGAAAACGTAGAGTCTCCGCGCCGGCAGGTCTCATCCGCCGAGGAGGTGGGCCATGAGTCCAGCAGCACCCCGCTGGGAGATCTCCGGCGAGTACTTCGAGAACTGTTCCTGTGACGTCGTCTGCCCCTGCGAGGTCTCGTCCCAGGGTCCTATGCAGGCGCGGCCGGACCAGGGCTACTGCAACGTATACCCGGTCTTCCACGTGAACCCTGGGCGCTACGGCGGGGTAGACCTAGCAGCAAGCCCTGGGCACGGTCTTTTCAGGCAATGCCGGCGGCCCTCCCGCTGCCAACAATCTGCCAGACCTGGTGCACACGATCATGCAGCTCACTGGATGGTCCCCACTCACACCAGGCAGGAGCGTGATGCGGCCACCTCTCCTCAGCCCGGCACGCGCACGCCGTGCTGGAGGAAGTGAGCGGCGAGATGCTCCTCCCACTCCTCTTCGGTGCGGTCGGGGTCCGTGACCTCATTCCGGGAGGCGCAGAACGGCACCCGTAGCCGCCACGGCCCCGTGAGCTCCACTTCCAGTTCCTCCGCCCGCTCGTTCAGGACCACCTCGGCCCCCGGCGTGGCCCGGACGGCCGCCCGGGAGGCGACCTCGTGGAGCCGCCGCACCGCAGCCCACGTCTGTACGGCTTCCTCTGCCCGCCACCGGGCCTCGTCCTCCGTCCGGCCCCTCACCCGTCGCGGCACCACAGGGACCCCCTGGAGGTCCAGGATGGCCACTTCCCACCGCGCGGGCTCCTCCACGGGACCCCGGAAGCAGAATCGGTAACGCCTGCCGAAGACCTCGAACGTCTCCTCCCACTCCCGGTACGGATTCATCCGCTCCTCCGCTATCACAGCCTCCCAGGCATCGTAGCGCAACGAGCCGGGCCCGCGAAGGGAACTACACTTTGCGCGGGCCGCGGGTCGGAGGAGCCGAGGGCGCCTGCGTCGAACACGCGAGCAGAAGACGGAGCAAGGGGGGAACAGCCATGCGGGTCGTTCGGTGCGTCTGGTCGACGCTGCTCCTGGTGTTGGTCCTCGCCGCCGGGCTGTCGGCCGCACCCACCGTCCGGCGGATCTCCATCGCCACGGGGGGCACCGGCGGGGTCTACTTCGTCCTGGGCGGCGGGCTGGCCCGGCTGATCTCGCAGCACATCCCTGGCGTGCAGGCCACCGCGGAGGTGACCTCCGCCTCGGTGGACAACATGCGCCTGATTGGCGCCAAACGCGCGGACCTCGCCCTCACTCTGAACGACACCGCCTACGACGCGTGGAAGGGGCTAGGGGACTTCCGGGGCTCGCCCATCCCCATCCGGGTCCTGGTGCCCGTGTACGACAACTACAACCACCTGGTCACCCTGGAGGGGACGGGGATTAACCGGGTGGCGGACCTCCGGGGCAAGCGCGTGTCCGTGGGGTCGCCCGGCAGCGGCACGGAGGTCACTGCCCTGCGGATCCTGCGGGCGGCAGGGATCGACCCGGACCGGGACATCCGGAAGGAGCGGCTGGGGGTCGCTCCGTCTGCGGACGCCCTGAAGGACCGCAAGATCGACGCGTTCTTCTGGAGCGGCGGACTGCCCACCCCCGCGGTCCTGGACCTCGCCAGCACCCCCGGGATCCGGGCGAAGATCGTTCCCATGGACGACCTGGTGGAGCCCCTGCGCAAGGAGTTCGGGCCCCTGTACTTCCGAGCGGTGATCTCCCGGGTGGTCTACCCGGGCATGGACCAACCGGTACCCACCATCGGGGTCGCCAACCTGCTGGTGGTGCACCAGGACTTCCCGGAGGACCTGGCTTACCGGATCACGCGGCTGATCTTCGAGCGCAAGGCGGACCTGGAGACGGTCCACGCGGAGGCCAAGAACATCACGCTGCTGCGGATCACCGGCCGGACCCCCATCCCCTTCCACCCCGGCGCGGCCCGGTACTACCGGGAGCGAGGGGTTCCCGGGTTCTGAGCCTGCGGCCTGGAGTTTCGGGCCCGCTGCCCGTCCGCCCGTCGGGGTGACCGCATGAAGCGGGCGCTGGCGCGGGCCCTCTTTCTGCCCCTGGGCGGCGCGGTGGCCGCGGCTCTGTGGCCCGTGCGGGCCCTGGAGGTCGTAGACTTGGACCGGGACCGGCTGGTGGCCGTTTACCCGGCCGGGCCTTTCCAGCTCCGGTACCGGCACTCCGTTTACGGCGGCCTGGTGTGGGAGCAGTTCACGGCGGTGGGCACAGAGCTCTTCCTGGATTCGGTGGAGGCGGAGCAGGAAGCCGCCCTGGAGTACTACGGACTGCCGGGGCGCATCACCCGGGCGGCGGGCCGCTACCGCCTCTCCCCCGTGGGGCAGCGGCTGGGCGAGCTGGTGGTGCGGGCCACCGCCACCGGGCAGCGCACCCTGATGGTGGGGCACACCTCGCTGCGCCTGCACGAGGAAGGCCGGGAGGGCCACCGCGTACGGATCCGCGTGGTGCGCGCACCGGCGGGGTGGGTGGGGTGGACGCTCGCATGGAGGCAGATTCGGGAGAGGGTCGGGCCATGAACGAGCCGTCGCAACCGGTTGCCGTCGAGGAACTCATCGAGCGTTTCGAGGGAGCCACCCGGAAGCTCACCGGCCCGGTCGGCTGGTTCGTCACCGCCCTGGGGGTGGCAGGCTCCCTGTACCACCTGTGGGCGGCGCAGGCACCGTACATCCGCCAGATCCACCTCACGCGCCACCTGCTCCTCGTCTTGGTCCTGACCTTCCTCCTGTACCCCGGCTGGAGAGGAGCCGCCCGACGCGTGCACGCGGTGGACCTGCTGTTCGTGTTGGTGTCGGTCCTCGGCTTAGGGTGGGTCTTCTGGGACTTCGAGCGCTTCGTGTACCGGCAGGTGGTGCCCAACACCTACGACATCGTGTTCGGCATTCTGACCCTCCTGGCGGTCCTGGAGGCCACCCGACGCACCACCGGCTGGCCGCTCGTGCTCCTCGCCGTGGCCTTTGTGGGCTACGCGTTCGTGGGCCACCTGCTCCCGGAGCCCTGGACCCACCGGGGCTACGACCTCGACCGGATCATCGGGCACCTGTACGTGGGGCTGGAGGGGATCTTCGGCGTCCCTCTGGACGTGTCGGCCAGCTTCATCATCCTGTTCACCATCTACGGCTCGTTCCTCGAGCAGTCGGGCGCGGGCAAGTACTTCGTGGACCTCGCCTTTGCCATCGTGGGCCGTCGCCGCACCGGCGCAGGGCAGGCGGTCACGGTCGCCTCGTTCCTCCTGGGGGGCCCCTCGGGGAGCGGGGTCGCGACCACCGTGACCGTGGGAGCCATCACCTACCCGCTGCTGCGGCGGTCCGGCTACGACCCCGAGTCCGCCGGCGGGCTGCTCTCCGCGGGCGGGATCGGCGCGGTGATCTCCCCGCCCATCCTGGGAGCCGCGGCCTTCATCATCGCGGAGATCCTCAAGATCTCCTACCTGCAGGTGCTGGTGCTGGCCATCATTCCCACCCTCCTGTACTACTTCTCCATCTTCCTGATGATCGAGCTGGACGCCCGTCGGTTCCGGCTCCGCCAGGTGGAGATCCAGGCTGCGAACCCCTGGCGGCTGGTAGGCCGGTACTGGTACCTGCTGGCGTCGCTGGTCATGATCCCCCTGTTCATGGTGCGCGGGTTCACGGCCATCTCCGCGGTGTTCTGGTCCACCGTGGTGGCCTGCGTCACCAGCTTCCTCCGCCCGGAGACGGCACTGGCCACCGTCCGGAGGGCTCCCGCGGGCGGGCAGTCTTCGCCGGTCCTCCCCGCCCTGGTGGGCGCCCTGCTGGCCCTCCCGCTGGCTCCCGCGCTGCGGGACCTGTTGGGTGTCCCCCTGTCCGCCGGGGCTGCCGTCTGCGCCCTGCTGGGCGCGCTGCTCGGGCTTCAGGCACGCAGGGCGTGGGCGGAACCGTACGCGGGCGAGCCCCTGCGTCCTGTCGAGCCCAGTTACCGGCGCCTGGGGCCGTGGGAGGTCAGCGTCACCCCGCTGGTGGCCGCCCTGGCCAACGGGACCAAGCAGGTGCTGACGGTGGCGGTGACCTGCGCGGTGGCGGGTATCGTGGTGGGAGTCATCACCCTCACGGGTCTGGGGCTCAAGCTGTCCGGGATCATCGTGGACCTCGCAGGCCGCAACCTGCTCCTCACCCTGGTCTACTCGGGGATCGCCCTGTGGATCCTCGGACTGGCCCTGCCCATCACCGCCACGTACATCATCGCCGCCGCGGTCATCGCACCGGCCCTCATCCAGCTCGGCGTCCACGAGCTGGCCGCGCACATGTTCATCTTCTACTACGCCATCCTGTCGGAGGTCTCCCCGCCGGTGGGCCTCAGTCCTCTGGCAGCCTCCGCCCTCACGGGCGGGAACGCCTTCCGCACCATGATGATGGCGTGGAAGTACACCCTGCCGGCCTTCGTGGTCCCCTTCATGTTCACCGTCCATCCCGACGGCATGGGCCTGCTGCTCCACGCGCCGGTGGACGTGGTGTTGAAGACCACCCTGACGGCAGCGGTGGGGCTGACCGCCCTGGCGGCGGGGATCAACGGCTGGCTGGTCCGGGAGGCCACCTGGGCCGAGCGGGGGATTCTGGTGGCCGCGGGGCTGCTCCTGATCTATCCCTCCCTGGCCCTGGACCTCCTGGCCGCAGCCGCGGTGGGGGTCGTGTTCGTCCTGCAGTGGTTGACCCGGCCGCAGCCCGCGGCTGCGGAGGGGCCGTGAAGGTCTGAGGGGGGGCAGGTTCGGGTATAAGAAACGGGGGGAGCGACCGTGGAGGCGGAAGAGTTCAACCCGGTGGCGGCTCTGGAGTCCGCGTCGGCCGCGGACGTTCTCAGCTGGTGCGTCATGCTGCTCGCGCACCAGGCCCGGGTGTACCTCGGCCTCATTCCGGGCAAAACCCAGGTGGACCTGGAACAGGCCCGTCTGGTCATCGACGCGGCAGGCGCCCTCACGGACCTGCTGCAGAATCACCTCCAGGGGGATCGGCTCACCGAGCTGCTGATGCACGTGGCGGACGTGCGGCTGAACTACCTGGAAGCCACCCGCCGCCAGTAGGACCGGTCCCCGAAAAGCGCTCCCGACTTCCCGGCCTCCCGCACGGGGTCCCACCTCGCGTACCATGGGGAGGGCGTCCGCCCGCAAAAAACAACCAGGGGGTCCCCATGGCGGTGCAAGCCTGGCGGTCGCGCTACCGCGCTCTCCAGATCGGCGAGCTGGAAGACGGGATCGTGGAGGTGGTCCTCCACAACCCGCCCACCCTGAACTCCGTCACCGCGCAGGCCCACGCGGAACTGGCACAGGTGTGGCGGGATCTCGACACGGACGAGGACGTCCGGGTCGTGCTGGTCCGCGGGGCCGGGGGCACCTTCTCCTCGGGCGGGGACCTCCAGCTCATCGAGGACATCATCCGGGACGAGTGGGTGCGGCTGCGGGTGTGGAAGGAAGCGCGCGATCTGGTCTACAACCTCCTGGACTGCGGGAAACCGGTGGTGTCGTGCGTGGAGGGCGTGGCCGTAGGCGCAGGGCTGGCGGTGGCCCTCCTGGCGGATGTGTCCGTGGTGGGGCGGTCCGCGCGCCTCCTGGACGGCCACGTGCGGCTGGGGGTGCCTGCAGGCGACCACGCGGTGCTCCTCTGGCCCCTCCTGGTGGGCCTCGCCAAGGCCAAGTACTACCTGCTGCTCAACGAACCCCTGTCGGGAGAGGAGGCGGAGCGCCTGGGGCTGGTCTCCCGGTGCGTCCCGGACGAACAGGCCTACCCCGAGGCCGTGCAGGTCGCTCGCCGCCTGGCCGCAGGCAGTCCTCAGGCGATCCGCTGGACCAAGTACGCCCTGAACAACTGGCTGCGCATGGCCGGCCCGGTGTTCGACACCTCTACCGCCCTGGAGTTCCTGGGCTTCCTGAGCCACGACGCGCAGGAAGGGGTGGCCAGCTTCCGGGAGAAGCGGGAACCCCGGTTCTCCCGCAAGTCCCCCCTCTGACCCCGCCGGGACCGCGTCCCGGTACCGTACCATAGAGGAGATGGCGAACCGTTTGGCGCAAGCCCGCAGCCCTTACCTGCGCGCCGCGGCGCACCAGCCGGTGGCGTGGTACCCGTGGTGCGAGGAAGCCTTCGAACGCGCTCGACAGGAGGACAAACCCATCCTCCTGGACATCGGCGCCGCGTGGTGCCACTGGTGCCACGTCATGGACCACGAGTCCTACGACGACCCGGAGGTGGCCGCCTTCATTAACGAGCACTTCATCCCCATCAAGGTCGACCGGGACGAGCGGCCGGACGTGGACGTGCGCTACCAGAACGCGGTGGCGGCGCTCTCCGGCCAGGGCGGGTGGCCCCTCACCGCGTTCCTCACCCCCGAGGGGCACGCGTTCTACGGTGGCACGTACTTCCCCAAACAGGACCGGTACGGCCGACCCGCTTTCCTGCGGGTCCTGCAGAGCGTGGCGGACGCCTACCGGAGGGAGCGGAACCGCACCCGGGAGGTGGCGGCCCAGCTGGCCCAGGAGCTGCGCCGCGCGCAGACCGCCACGGGCCCCGCGGACCTCACCGAGACCCTCGTGGAAGAAGCTCTGGACGGTATCGCCCAGGCCTTTGACGTGCGGCACGGCGGGTTCGGAGGGGCGCCCAAGTTCCCCCACCCGTCCGCCCTCGACCTCGTCCTGTACCACTTCGCGTACCGACAGGAGGGGTGGCTGGCGGCGGTGGCCCGGCGGACCCTGGACGGGATGGCGCACGGCGGCATCTACGACCAGCTGGGCGGCGGGTTCCACCGGTACAGCACCGACGCCCGGTGGCGCGTGCCCCACTTCGAGAAGATGCTCTACGACAACGCGGCCCTGCTGGCCACGTACAGCCGCGCTTACGCCCTGTGGCGCGACCCCCTGTACGCGGAGGTGGTGGAGGGGACCGCCGGCTTCCTGTTGCACGTCCTCGCGGACCCCGCCGGCGGCTTCGGCGCCAGCCAGGACGCGGACACCGGCCCCGGGGACGACGGCGACTACTTCACCTGGACCGTGGACGAAGCCGCCGCGGTTCTGGACCCGGAGGAGCTGGAGGTGGTGCGCCGGCGGTTCGACCTGCACGAACGGGGAGAGATGCACCACGATCCGCGACGGAACGTGCTGTGGGTCGCGGCTTCCCCGCAGGAGGTGGCGACGCAGCTGGGCTGGAGCGCGAAGCGAGTGCGCGCGCTCCTGGACAGCGCGGTCCAAAAACTCCGACGGGCACGCGCGGCTCGCCGTGCCCCTGCGGTGGACGGTACCCTCTACACGGGCTGGAACGGGATGGCGGCGGCTTCCCTGCTGGCCGCCCACCAGGCCACCGGCGTGGACCTGTACGCGGAGGCAGCCCTGAAGACGGTCGACCGGTTCCTACGGGAGGGTTTCGATGAAGACCAGGGCTTCCCCCACGCCCTGCACGATCCCGCAGGGCCCAGGACCCTGGAGGACCAGGTCCACATGGGCCGCGCGCTGCTGCTGGCGTACGGGCTGACGGGGCAGCAGGGGTACCTCGACGCGGCCGTGCGGATCGCGGAGCTTCTGGACCGGGAGTACCGCGACCCAGTAGACGGAGGCTTCTTCGACGTCCCGAGGTCCCGGGCCACGGGCCCGGCCCTGGAGCT
>JBKBVM010000038.1:0-12331 GCA_046289555.1 bacterium | reverse complement strand
GGAGGCGGACGTGCGGCTCATGGCGGAGGTGTTCGGCTTCCACGCCCTGGCCATCGAGGACACCCGCAACCAGCGGCAGCGGCCGAAGGCTGAGGAGTACGGCGGGCACCTGTTCCTGATCCTCAACCCCGTGCGGTGCGAACCCGAAGGCGCGGAGTTCCGCGAGCTGGACGTGTTCGTAGGCTCCAACTACGTGGTGACCGTCCACCCCGGGGCAGAACCTGGGGCGTGTTGGCAGTGGTCACGGGCTTCTACGGGATGAACTTCGAGCACACCTGGCCTCCCTTTGGAGCCGCGTGGGGTGTGCCGTCGCTTTTGTTGGGGTTCCGCCGCAGAGGCTGGCTGTGAGCCGGGCGCCCGAGCCTCCTACGGCAGCCTAGCGGCGCGGCTGCGGGGTGGGAGTGGGCTCGGGGACCAGGACCACCGCGATCTCGCCGGGCCGCACCAGACCCAGCTCCTCCCGGGCCAGGCGCTCTACGTAGGCGGGGTCGTGCAGCCGACGGATCTCCTCCCGCAGCCTACGGTTCTCCGCTAGCAGGAGGTCACGTTGGTGCTCGAGTTCCGCCAGCTGGCGACTGAGATGGTACAGGCGCAGTACCGCCTGCCCGGAGGACAGAGCGAACAGGCCGGCCGCGGCCACACCCAGGACCCACGCCAGCCGCCGCGGGTGAAGCAGTTTCGCTGCGTCGGTTGCCACGAGTTCGCTCCGCGGGGCGCCCTGCGGCGCCGGCGCCGTCGCTCAGCTTTTCGCGACGGCGCCGGGGACTTCCTTCCGGGGCTTCCGGCGGGCCCTGTCAGGGGCGCCGGGCGGCCCGCCACACCACCACCGCCGCCACGGTGCACGCCAGCACGGTGGAGGCCGCCACGGCGGCCGGGAGGCTGTCGAGGGAGCGCAGGAGGGTGCGCGGTAAGGTTCGCAGGGTCCCCGTGCGACGGAGCTCCCACCACGCGATGCCCACGCGCAGGACATACCCTTGAGTCTCGCGGTACGGTGGGAGCCCTCCGTAGGCGGCTACCGTCTCGGGCCCCGCGTTGTAGGCGGCCAGGGCCAGCCGCACGTCGCCCCCGAACCGGTCGAGCATCCGGCGCAGGTAGCGGCTTCCCGCCTCCAGGTTCGCCTCAGGGTCGAACGCGCAGGCCTGCCACGGGCAGTCCGCTGGCGCCGTCTCCCGCCAGGCCACGGGCACCAGCTGCATCAACCCCCTGGCGCCCTTCGGGGACACCGCGGTGGGCTGGAAGTCGGACTCCGCAGCCACCACCGCCGCCACCAGCGTGGGGTCGAGGCCGTGGCGCCGTGCGGCGCGGTTGATCTCGTCCGCGAACGGGATCCCGTGGACCGGCTGGGACGGGAGCGACCGCGCGGCCAGGAGTTCTGCCGCACCCTGCGGGGCGAGGACCAGCCAGCGCCCGGCTACCACGACGCAGGCGAGACTCAGGACGCCAGCGAGCCCGAGGGCCACAGTCCCGAGGGCGGTCCGCACGCGCCGTGCAGGGGTCACAGCCGCCTGCGCGGGAACGCGGTCGGGCCGGCGAAGCGGGCGGAAGCTCCCAGTTCTTCCTCGATCCGGAGGAGCTGGTTGTACTTGGCGGTGCGGTCACTCCGAGCGGGCGCGCCGGTCTTGATCTGGCCGCAGCCGGACGCCACCGCGAGGTCCGCGATGGTCGCGTCCTCCGTCTCTCCTGACCGGTGGGAGAGAATCGCCGCGTAGCCCCCCTCTGTGGCGATCCTCAGGGTGGCGAAGGTCTCCGTGAGGGTGCCGATCTGGTTGGGTTTAACCAGGACCGCGTTGGCCACCCCGCGCGCCATCCCTTCCCGGAGGCGAGAGGGGTTGGTGACGAACAGGTCGTCCCCGACCAGCTGCAGCCGTCCTCCCAGGGCCTCCGTGAGCAACGCCCAGGTGTCCCAGTCATCCTCCGCGGCACCGTCCTCGATGGACACCAGGGGGTAGCGGTCCGCCAGCTGCTCGAGGTACCGCACCAGCTGCTCGCCGGTGAGCGCCCGTCCTTCCAAGTGGTACCGGCCGTCCCGGTACAGCTCCGTGGCCGCAACGTCCAGGGCCAGGGCCACGTCCTCCCCGGGTTGGTAGCCGGCCCGTGCCACGGCCTCCATCAGGGCGTCCAGGGCCGCCTCGGCGCTGGTGAGGTCGGGCGCGAACCCTCCCTCGTCGCCCACCGCGGTCCGAAGCCCCCGCTCCCGCAGCCACGCCCGCAGGTGGTGGTATACCTCCACCCCGGCCCGCAGCGCCTCCGCGAAGCTGTTGGCCCCCAGGGGCACAATCAGAAACTCCTGCAGGTCCAAGGGGTTGTCCGCGTGGGCTCCGCCGTTGATGAGGTTCATCAGGGGCACGGGCAGGCGGTTGGCCAGCGCGCCACCCAGGTAGCGGTACAGCATGACGCCCTGTTCGGCGGCCGCGGCCTTGGCCACTGCGAGGGAGGTGGCCAACACCGCGTTGGCACCCAGGTTCGACTTGTTGGGCGTGCCGTCCAGCTCGCAGAGCAACCGGTCTACCGCGGCCTGGTCGGCGGCCTCGAGGCCCAGGAGGTGGGGGGCGATGCGCTCCTGCACGTGCCGCACCGCCTGCCGCACGCCCCTGCCGAGGTAGCGGGGGCCTCCGTCGCGGAGCTCCACCGCCTCGTGGGTGCCCGTGCTGGCGCCGGACGGTACGGCGGCCCGGCCGCTGGCGCCGCTCTCCAGGTGCACGTCCACCTCCACGGTGGGATTGCCTCTGGAGTCCAGCACTTCCCGTGCGTAGACGGCCACGATGGACGACATCCTCCGCCTCCTCAGTAGGGTTCTTCCGACGGCCCCCGCTCCAGAACCTCCACGAGGCCCGCCTCCCGGAGGCGGGCCTCCTCCGGTACCGCTACCACCCGGGCCACCACGCGCCGGCCGCCGAAGTCCACTTCGATCACGTCCCCCACGCGGACCCGGGTGGACGCTTTGGCCACGCGATCGTTCACCCGCACCCGGTGGTGGGCACACAGGCGGTCTGCCAGGGTGCGACGGCGGACCAAGCGGCTCGCCTGCAGGAATTTGTCGAGGCGCACGGCTTTAGGCCACCCTACGCATCTCCGGCGCGCTTTGCAGGCAGCCCGCTCGGGCCCGGCCGGTCACGCCTTCGGGAACACGCTCCTAGCCCGTGGCGTGTTTGGCCTCGCGCCACAGGTGCTCCAGTTCCGGCAGGGACAGCTGCTCGATGCGCTGCCCGCGCTCGGCGGCCAGCCGCTCCAGTGATCGGAAGCGGCGGGTGAACTTCGCACAGGCGTCCCGCAGGGCCTGTTCCGCATCCACGCCCGCGAAGGCGGCCACCTTCGCCACGGTCATGAGCACGTCACCCACCTCCTCCTGGACGGCAGCGGTGTCGCGGGCGGCCACCGCTTCGTCCAGCTCCGCCAGCTCCTCGTGCACCTTGTCCAGGGCGCTTCGGGGGTCAGGCCATTCGAACCCCGCCTGCGACGCGCGCTGGTAGAGCTTCTGCGCCCGGACCAGGGCAGGGAGGGAGGTGGGCACCCCGTCCAACGCAGAGGCCTCTGGCCCGCGCTCGGCGCGCTTCAGAGCCTCCCACCTTTCCTTCACCTCTTCGGGAGTGTCCACACCCCGCACGCTTCCGAACACGTGAGGGTGGCGCCGGACCAGCTTATCGTGGATCGTGGCCACCACGTCCTCGATGGTGAACTGACCCCGCTCGGAGGCGATCTGGGCGTGGAAGACCACCTGCAGCAACAGGTCCCCCAACTCCTCCCGGAGGCGGTCCGGGTCGTCCGCCTCGATGGCCTCCAGGACCTCGTAGGCTTCCTCCAGCAGGTACGGGCGGAGGGACGCGTGGGTCTGCTGACGGTCCCACGGGCACCCCCCGGGCCCCCGGAGGGTGGCCATGACCTGGACTAGGTCCCGAAAGGTCGGGCGGCTCACAGGTGCACCGCGATCTTCGCCCGCTGCCGCAGGTCCTTCAGCCAAGCCTCGAACGCCTCTCGCCGCTTGTTCTCCCGCAACAGCTCCACCACCTGCCGCCGGGCCGCGTCCCAAGTCGCCTTCCGGGCGGGCAGGCGCTGAGTGACCTGCACCAGGTGGTAGCCGAAGGACGTCTGGACCGGCTCGCTCACCTCTCCCGGTTTGAGGGAGAAGGCCACGCGCTCGAACTCCGGGACGGTCTGGCCAGGCGCCACCAGCCCGAGATCCCCGCCCTGGCTCCGACTGCCCGGATCCAGGCTTAGCTCGCGGGCCAGCTTCTCGAAGGGCTCGCCGCCCCGCAGGCGCGCCAGGGCCAGGCGGGCCTCCGCCTCCGTCCCCAGCAGGATGTGGCGGACCCGCACCCGCTCGGGCTCGTCGAAGGCGGTCCGGTGCGCGTCGAAGTACGCGCGGGCCTCCTGCTCGGAGACCTCGGGCACCTGCATCTGGTTCAGCAGGCGGCGCACGGTGAGCTCGAACCGGACCCGCTCCCGCAGTTCCGCCCGGGAGACCCCCTGTTGCTGCAGGGTCCGCTCGAACTCCTCTGCGGAGGGGAAACCGGACTCGATCTGTCGCAGCCGCTCCTCCACTTCCCCCTCGGGGGCGAGCCGCCCGGTCCGCCGCGCCTCCTGGAGGATCAGGGTCCGTTCGATGAGCTGGTCCAGGACGCTGCGGGCCACCTGCGCGCGCTGGCGGGCCGCCTCTGCCCTGGAGAAGTCCACCCCGAAGCGGGCGCCGATCTCCCGGACGTAGCGGTCCACCTCCGCGGTGTAGATGGGCTCCCCGTTCACCGTGGCCGCCACCACCGGCGCCCGCCGCGCCCAGCGGACCGCCACCAGCGCACCCGCCGCCACCGCGGCCAGAACCGCGACGGCTCCGAGCAGCCACCAGCTTCGCCTCCTCATGATTCAGCCCTCCTGACCTACGCGGTCACCGGCTGCGGCCTCCTGTGCCGCAAAGCCGCCCAGCTGTCCAGCACGTCCCTCAACAGGTGGAGGACCCGCGCCTCGTCCGCGGTGTCCGCGCACACCAGCAAGCCCTCCGGTACCCCCTGTACCCGGCCCCGGTACTCCAGCGCCAGCCACCGGACCTCCCGGGGCGGCACGCGGTCGCGGACCCGCACCAGGACGCCGCGGCTCTCCCGCACCAGAGCGGAAACACCCAGGCCGCGAGCCATCTCCCGCAGCGCCGCCACCTGCACCAGATTCCGGGCGGGCTCCGGCAACGGTCCGTACCGATCCTGCAGCTCCTCCTGCACCGCCACCACCTCCTGCGGGCTGCGGGCGGTGGCCAGCCTCCGGTACGCGGCCAGGCGCTCGCGCTCCTGGGGCACGTAGTTCTCCGGGAGGTAGGCGGACACCCGCAGCTCCACCACGGGGTCCGGTGCTTCCTCCACGAACTCGCCCCGCAGGCGGCGGATGGCTTCGTCCAGCAGCCGGGTGTACAGGTCGAAGCCCACCGCAGCCATGTGGCCGTGCTGTTCGGGACCCAGAAGGTTACCGGCCCCGCGGATCTCCAGGTCCCGCATGGCCAGCCGGATGCCGCTGCCCAGGGCCACGAACTCCCGCAGCGCCTCCAGCCGCGCCTTGGCCTCTTCTCCCAGCTGCGCACCCTTCGGGTACAGGAGGTACGCGTAGGCCTGCTGGTCGGCCCGGCCTACCCGCCCGCGGAGCTGGTACAGCTGCGCCAGCCCGAGGGTGTGGGCGTCCTCCACGAGGATGGTGTTCACCCGGGGGATGTCCAGCCCGATCTCCACGATGGTGGTGCACACCAGCACGTCGTAGCGGCCTGCCACGAAGTCCAGCATCACCCGCTCCAGCTGGGACTCCGGCATCTGGCCGTGGGCCACCGCCACCCGAGCCTCGGGCACCAGGGCCTGCACACGCCGGGCGGCGCGCTCGATGGTACTGACCCGGTTGTGCACCACGTAGACCTGCCCGCCGCGCGCCAACTCCCGGCGGATGGCCTCCTGCACCAGAGTCTCGCTCCACTCCGCCACCGTGGTCCGGATGGGCTGACGGGCGTCCGGGGGGGTCTCCATCAGGGACATGTCCCGGAGGCCCACCAGGGACATATGGAGGGTACGGGGGATGGGGGTGGCCGTCAGGGTGAGGACGTCCACGGAGGCGCGCAGCTGCTTGAGGCGCTCCTTGTGCAGGACCCCGAACCGCTGTTCCTCATCGATGATCACCAGCCCCAGGTCCTTGAAGCGCACGTCCTTCTGCAGCAGGCGGTGGGTGCCGATCACCACGTCTACCGTACCCGCGGCCAGGTCCTCCAGCACGCGCCGCACCTCCCGAGGAGGCCGGAAGCGGCTGACCATCTCCACCCGCACGGGGAACGCCGCGAAGCGGGCGCGAAACACCTGCCAGTGCTGCTGGGCCAGGAGGGTGGTGGGGACCAGCACCGCCACCTGCTTGCCGTCCATCACCGCCTTGAAGGCGGCGCGGACCGCCACCTCCGTCTTCCCGTACCCCACGTCCCCTGCCACCAGCCGGTCCATGGGCCGGGGGAACTCCATATCCCTCTTTACATCCTCGATGGCCTTCCACTGGTCCGGGGTCTCCTCGAACTCGAAGGAGGCCTCCAGCTCACGCTGCCACGGGGTGTCCGGGGAGAAGGCGAAGCCGCGGGCTGCCTCCCGGCGGGCGTACAGCTCCAGCAGCTCCCGCGCCACCTGCTGGGTGGCTTCCCGGACCCGGCGCTTCTCGCGCTCCCAATCCGCCGTTCCCAAGCGGTGGATGCGCGGTGTGTGCCCCTCCACGCCCACGTAGCGCTGGACCAGGTGGATCTGGTCCGTGGGGACGAACAGCGCGTCGCCTTCCGCGTACTCCAGGTGCAGGTAATCACGCTCCGCCCCCGCCACCGCCTTGCGGACCACGCCCCGGTACCGCCCGATCCCGTGGTGCACGTGCACCACCAGGTCCCCGGGTTCCAGCTCCGACCACGACCGCAGGACGGCTCCCTCCTTCGCCACCCGGAGCCGGCGGCGGCGGCGCTTCCAGCCCAGTACTTCGGCGTCGGTGACCACCACCAGCTGCAGGTCCGGGATCCGGAAGCCGCGGGACAGGCCGCCCGGTACCGACACCGCGAGCCCGGCCGCGGGCGGCTTCTCAAGGCGGGGAGATGGGTCCGCAGGGACCCCGTGGTCCGCAAGGATCTCGTTCAGACGGCCCGCCTGGGAGCTGAGCAGTACCACCCGCTGGCCGGAGCCCAGCCACTTCCGTACCTGGTCGGCCAGGAAGGCCGTCTGGCCCGCGAAGGCCTCCACCGGCTGTACGGGAACCTCAAAGCCCCGCCAGCCCTCGGGGGCACCGTGGTGGACACTGAGGACCACCAGACGGTGTCTCTCTGCGGCGGCCAGCACCGCTTCCCACGGCACGTACGCGGGCCTGGCCTGGTGCTGGCCTTCCGCTTCCCGGGCAGCCCGGTATACGGAACGGGCCTGAGCCTCCAGCTCCGCGGGCTCGTCCAGGACCACCAGAGTCTGCGGGGGGAACAGGTCCAACAGGAGGGCACTCCCCTCCGGCTCGGACGCCAGCGGCAGCTCCGCGCAATCCTCCTTCGCCTCCGAGCGTTGGGTCTCCGGGTCGAAGCGGCGGATGGAGTCCACCACGTCGCCGAACCACTCCAGCCTCCACGGCCGTTCGGAGTCGGGTGGGAAGACGTCCACGATGCCGCCGCGGACCGCGTAGGTCCCGCGGGTCTGCACCAAGTCCACGCGCTGGTAGCCCCCCTGCTGCAGGTAGCGGACGACGTCCTCCAGGGGGACTTCCTGGCCTACCCGAACCAGCCTTCGCACGGACCCGAGCGCGGACGCGGCCGGCACGGGACGGCAGGCACTAGCCACCGGGGCCACGACGATCACGGGTAGCCCGCTGGCCAGGGCGGCCAGAGCCCGCAGCCGTTCGCCCACCACCTCGGGGGCGGGGGGCAGGGGGTCGTGGGGCAACACTTCCAAGGGCGGCAGGAAACGCAGGCGGTCCCGCAGGCTGGGCGCCAAGGCGCACAGGTCTTCCTGCAACGACTCCGCGGCGTCCCGGCCGGGCACAAGCACCAGGGCCGGCCGCGGCGGCCCCCAGACCAGCAGATCCGCCAGGAGAAGGCTCTTCGCCCCCTGCGCGGGCACGAGGGCCCACACACGGGCGGGCGCCCGGGACACGGCGTCCCGCAGCTCGCGCAGCCGCGGCCAGGAGCGGGTCAGCTGCAGCAGGCCCTCGAGCGACAACGCGACCTCACCTTTAGACCTTCCGGCAGGAGACCGCCGCCATGGTAGCATGGAGCCCGCAGGCCTGGTACCGGAGGGGCCGTGGTGGGTTACTGGATCCTGAAGAGCGAG
The DNA here is from genome assembly GCA_046289555.1 of bacterium. GTDB lineage: Bacteria > Sysuimicrobiota > Sysuimicrobiia > Sysuimicrobiales > Sysuimicrobiaceae > Tepidifontimicrobium. The sequence continues at coordinate 4,043 of JBKBVM010000038.1, read as the reverse complement.
CCCGAGGAGTGGTCCTGGGAGGACCAGGTGCGCGCCGGGACGGACGTGTGGGATGGGGTCCGGAACCCGCAGGCGGTCCGTAACCTGCGCGCCATGCGGCGGGGCGACCTGGCGCTCTTTTACCACACGGGGCAGGAGCGGCGCGCGGTGGGGGTCGTGGAGGTGGTCCGGGAGGCGTACCCCGACCCCACGGACCCGTCCGGCAGGCGGGTGGTGGTGGAGGTGCGCGCGGTCCAGCCGCTGCCCCGGCCCGTCACCCTGGCGCAGATCAAGGCGGACCCTGCGTTGTCCCATCTCGCCCTGGTGCGCCAGCCCCGGCTGTCCGTGGTCCCGGTGGATGAGAAATCGTGGCGCCGCCTCCTGCGCATGGCGGGCGCCTAGTGCACACGCGGATGGGAACGAGCAGGGGTCAGGCTGGACGCTAGGGTATGAGTCCGCGACTTTCGCCCCACCACCGGCCGAGGTCCGCGCTCCTGGACGAGGACGCACCGGAGTTTTGGGTGTTCCTGGACTACGCCAACGACGGGAGGGTCCTCGTGCTGACCCGTTTCCAGTACGAGGCCCGGTACCGGCCGGCCCCGGACGACCAAGGCTAGGCCGGCCGCTGCAGACGCGGGGGCGGGGGGTTTACCCGCCGCCCCGCCCCCCCCCCGGGCGGGGGGGGCGCCCCCGCCGGGGGGGGGGGTTTCCCCCCCCCCCCCCGCGCCCAGCTCAGGCTGCCGAGCCCTATACGTCGAAGTAGAGGTAAAACTCGTACGGGTGAGGACGGATGTTCACCTCGTGGAGCTCCCGCTCCCGCTTCAGCGCGATCCACGCGTCCAGCAGATCCCGGGTGAACACGTCGCCCTCCAGCAGGAACTCGCAGTCCGCCTCCAGCGCGTCCAGTACCGCGGCCAGCGACCCGGGCACGCTCTTCACCTTCGCCGCTTCCCCGGGTGGGAGTTCGTACGTGTTCACGTCCAGGGGGCCAAAGGGAGAGGCGTCCAGCCGGCGGCGCACGCCGTCCAGTCCGGCCATGAGCATGGCTGCAAACGCCAGGTACGGGTTGCAGCTGGGGTCCGGCGGCCGGAACTCGATGCGCTTGCTGGCTGCCGACTCCGCGCCGGAGTAGTACATGGGGATCCGAACGCAGGCGCTGCGGTTGCGCTTGCTGAACGCCACGTTCACGGGCGCCTCGTAGTGGGGCACCAACCGCTTGTAGGAGTTGGTGGTGGGGCTGGTGAGACCCAGCAGGGCGTCCACGTGGGTGAGTAGGCCCGCCACGTAGTGGAGAGCGAGCGGGCTCAGCTCCGCATAGCCCCCCTCCCCGTAGAACAGGTTCCGGCCGTCCTTCCACAGGCTCTGGTGGGTGTGCATGCCGTTCCCGTTGTCCCCGAATAGAGGTTTGGGCATGAAGGTCACCGTGCAGCCGTGGCGGCGGGCCACGTTGCGCATGACGTACTTGTACACCATGACCTTGTCGGCCATGCGGACCAGGGTGTCGCGCTCCATGTCCACCTCCGCCTGGCCCGCGGTGGCCACCTCGTGGTGGTGCATCTCCACGGGGATCCCGATCTGCTCCAGGATCAGCGCCGCCTCGCTGCGGATGTCCTGGAAGGTGTCGCTGGGCGGGGCGGGGAAGTAGCCCTCCTTGGGCCGGATCTTATAGCCGAGGTTCTTGCCCTCCCCGTTCCCGCTGTTCCAGATGCCCTCGCGGCTGTCGATGCAGTACCCCGACCGGTGGGGTGCCACCTCGTACGTCACGTGGTCGAAGATGAAGAACTCGATCTCCGGTCCCCAGAAGCTCACGTCCGCGATGCCCGTCTCCTTCAGGTAGGCCTCCGCCTTGCGGGCCACGTACCGGGGGTCGCGGGAGTACGGTGCCCGGGTCTCCGGATCCACCACATCGCAGATCATGACGAGGGTAGGGATTTCCAGGAAGGGGTCCACGAAGGCGGTATTGGGGTCGGGCAGCAGCAGCATGTCACTTTCCTGGATGGCCTGGAAGCCCCGAATGCTGCTGCCGTCGAACCCGATCCCCTTGGTGAAGGTGGACAGGTCCACCTGGGAGGCGGGGACGGAGGCGTGCTGCCACGTCCCCGGTAGGTCGGTGAACCGCAGGTCCACGATCTGGACCCCCTTCTCCTTGATCAGAGCCAGCACGTCGCTGGGCGTCCTGGGAACCATCTGTCGCACCTCCCGTTCGTTCTTTCTTGCTTCCGCGAAAGCCGGAAACTCACCCGAAACGCAAAGACGCCCCGGCGCCGCAAAGGCGCGGGGCGTCGTGGCCCGCACAACGCGATTCGATTTGTCGCCCTTATACCACAAACGTGGGTGGGCCGTCAAACCTCCTCCTCGACCCGCCCCGTCCGCCGCAGCAGGCGGCTCGGCAGCACTACCCACGCGCAGAACAGGACCACGAACGAGCCGAGTGCGATCCACGCTTCCATAGAAGGTCTGACCTCCTTTCCGTCGGCCGTTTTTCGGTCTTTCGGGCTACGGCGCGGCACCCGCCAGCGCGGGCTCCGACGCGTAGGCGGGTACACCGTGCTCGGGAATGTCCAGGCCCTGCAGCTCCTCCTCCCGGGAGGCCCGGAGGCCGATGGTGGCCCGGATCAGGGCGAACATCACATAGCCGGTGAGGAGGGTCCAGGCGGTGACCACGCCCATGCTGATCATCTGGGCCACCAGCTGGCCGGTCTCGCCCACGATGAGGCCCCGCACGTTCCCGTACGTCCCGTCCGCAAAGATCCCGACGGCCAGCAACCCCCACAGGCCGCCCGCGGCGTGCACCGACACCGCGCCCACCGGGTCGTCCACTTTCAGGACCCGCTCCACGAACCCCAGGCTCCACATCATCACCAGGGCGGCCACGCCGCCGATGACCACCGCCGCCCAGGTAGGCACGTACGCGCAGGGCGCGGTGATGCCCACGAGGCCCGCCAGGGCCCCGTTGCAGGCCATGGCAATATCCGCCTTGCCCGTGCGGGCCAGGGTCGCGTACAGGGCCACCACGCCGCCCGCGGCGCCTGCGAGGAAGGTGTTCACCGCCACCACGGAGATCCGTAGGTCGGTGGCGGCCAGGGTGCTGCCAGGGTTGAACCCGAACCAGCCGAAGAACAGGATGAAGGTCCCCGTGACCACGTAGGCCATGTTGTGACCCGGGATCGGGTTCGGTGTGCCGTCGGGGTTGAACTTCCCGATGCGCGGGCCCACCATGGCGGCACCCACCAGCCCCAGGAGCCCGCCCACCGCGTGGACCACGCCGGAGCCCGCGAAGTCCCGCGCCCCGACCCCGAAGGGGAGGTTCGCGAGCCACCCTCCGCCCCACACCCAGTGGCCGTAGATGGGGTAAATCAGGGCGCTCACCAGGAAGCTGTAGGCCAGGTAGGCCTGGATCTTGGTGCGCTCGGCCATGGCCCCTGCCACGATGGTGGCCGCGGTGGCCGCGAACACCATCTGGAAGAACCAGTACAGGGCCGTGGTGACATCGTAGGCGGCGCCGCTCAGGAAGAAGCCCGACAGACCGACCCACGGCGTCCCGTGCTCCAGACCACTGGCGAGCTGGCTGCCTCCGAACATGAGGGCAAATCCGAACGCCCAGTAGCTGAGGGCCGCGATGCTGAAGTCCATGTAGCTCTTCGTCAGGTAGTTGACGGTGTTCTTGGACCGGATCAGTCCTGCACCCAGCAGGGCGAAACCCGCCTGCATGAAGAACACCAGGAAGGCGGCCACCAGGGTCCACGTGAAGTTCACGGCGGAGTTAGGGTCGGCCTTGAAGGTGGTGGTGCCCGTGGGGTCTGCAGCCCACGCGGCAGGGGCACAGACCAGCAGCAGGGCTGCGGCCAGGGTCCAGGTTATCCGCATCGCCTCCTCCCGAAAAAGGCAAAGGACGCCCCGGAGGGCGTCCTGGCCCGAAGTCGCAACAAAAACAAACCGGGACGTCCGAACCTGCGGGCGTCCCGGCCCTGCTCACACCATAGCAACGTGCTCCGAGGATGTCAACGGGTTTTCGGCTCTACGCTGAAAAGTGTGGTTCGGTGAAGGAGTAGGCGGCAGACGAG
>JBKBVM010000037.1:0-12518 GCA_046289555.1 bacterium | reverse complement strand
CGACCTCACCCGCAGGGCCCGCGCGGTGCTGCTGGGTGAGGAGTTCCGCAGCGGCTCCTGCCACGCGGGCCGCTACGAGACCTCCCTGGTCCTGGCAGACCATCCCGAGCTGGTGGACGTGCAGGCCATGCGCGCTCTTCCGGACGTGCCCGTGGACCTGCCCGGGGCCCTCAGATCGGGGCTCCGGGACTTCCAGGCCATGGGGATGGAACAGGCCTACTGCGGCTCCCCTGCCGCGGCCACCGCGGAGGAGGGACAGCGCACCTTCGACACCCTCACGGACCTACTCGTGGACACCATCCGCGCGGTGCTCGAGGGGCGGGGCCGTGAGCGGCCCGGCCGGTTCGGCCGCAGCCCCTGAAGCCTGCGCCGCCTCCCGCAGCTTCCTGCGGTCCACCTTGCCCGAGGGCGTGCGCGGCAACGCGTCTACGAACCGCAGCTCCCGGGGGTACTTGTGGGGGCTGAGGTGTTCCCGCACGTACTGCTGGAGCTCCCGCGCCAGCTCAGTCCCCGCCCGCCCGGGCTCCCGAAGTGCCACATAGGCTACCGGTACCGTCAGGCCCTCGCGGAGTTCCGGGACCACCGCGCACTCCCGCACCAGCGGGTGCCCGAGCAGACACTCCTCGACTTCAAGGGGAGCCACCCACACCCCGCCCACCTTCATGAGGTCGTCCGCCCGGCCCTGGTACCACAGGAAGCCGTCCGCGTCCTGTCGGAACAGGTCGCCGGTGCGTACCCAGTTCCCGTGGAAGGTCCGCACGGACTTGCCGCGGTCCAGCCAGTACATCACCGCCGCGGTCTCCCCCCACACCCACAGCTCCCCGACCTCTCCCGCGGGTACAGGGCGGCCCTCGGGGTCGCGGACCTCCGCCCGGTAGCCCGGGCAAGGGCGGCCCACGCTGCCGGGGCGGACTTCGCCCGCCCGGTTCGAGACGTAGATGTGGTACAGCTCCGAGGAGCCGATGCCGTCCACCACCTCCACGCCGAACCTCTGCTTCCACCGGGCGTACAGCTCCGCGGGCAACGCCTCCCCCGCGGAGGTCGCGAGGCGCACGCACGACAGGTCGTAGCGGTGCGCTTCCGGGTGCTCCACCATGGCCCGCATCATGGTGGGGACCTGCACCAGGACGGTGGGCCGATACCGGGCTACCAGCTCGAAGATCCGCTCCGGGGTCGAGCGCTCCGGGAACACCACGCCCGCAGCACCCACACCGAACGGGAACAGGGCCGTGCAGTCCCGGGCGTAGCCGAAGAACAGCTTGGGCACGGGCAGCACCACGTCCTCCGGGGCGTACCGGATCACCTCCTGCGCGTAGTTCCAGAAGCTCAGGTAGGGAGCGTAGTGGCAGTGCACCACGGCCTTGGGCCGGCCCGTAGTGCCGGTGGTGAACTTCCACAGGGCGAACTGGTCCTTGGGGGTGTCGGCCAGGACGGGCTCCACGGGCGCCCGGGACACCGCCTGGTAGAAGTCCACCTCGCCCCTCTCCAGCTCCGTCACGCCCACCGCCAGCAGCCTCCCACGGAAGCCCGCCTGCCCCGCGGCCTCCCGCACCCGCCCGTGGGTGGTAGCGTCCGTCAGCACCACCCGGGGCCGGGCGTAGTCCAGGTAGTAGGCGTAGTCGTGGGCGTGAAGATAGGTGTAGACCTCCGCGGACACCGCCCCCATGCCCACCACCGCGTACCACGCGGCCACGAACTCCACGCCGTCCGAAAGCGCGAGCAGCACGCGGTCCTCGGCTTCCACCCCGAGTTCCCGCAGCACGTGCGCGGTCCGGTTCGAAAGTTCCGCCAGCTCCCGGTAGGTGACCGCCCGGTCGCCGCAGTACAGGGCCACCCGGTCCCCACGGCCCTCCTCGAGGTGGCGGTGCAGGAAGTAGCGGGCCACGTTGAACCGCTGCGGCACGTCTTCATACGTCACCATCGGCCCACCTCCCCTCACGACAGCACGGCACCGCCGTCCAGCACGATCCCCTGGCCGTTGATGCCCGCGGCCGCCTGCGAGCACAGGTACCCCACCAGGGAGGCCACCTCCTCGGGGGTGAACAGGCGGCCTTGAGGGCTCGTGCGTTCCAGCGTCCGCCGGACTTCCTCCGGCGGCCTGCCCGTGCGCTGGGCGATGCGGCGCACGTTGGCCTCCGTCATGTCCGTGTCCAGGTAGCCCGGGCACACCGCGTTGGCGGTGATCCCCCATTCCGCGAACTCCACCGCCACGCACCGCACCAGACCCAGTAGCGCGTGCTTGGACGCCGTGTACGCCGCGGTGTAGCGGGAACCCACCTTCGACGCGACGCTGGCTACGGCCACCACCCGTCCCCAACCGGCCTCCAGCATGTCCGGCAGGGCCGCCCGGATGGCGTAGAAGGCGCCCGTGACGTTGGTCCGGAGGTGCTTCTCCCACTCCTCGTCGGAGGTCTCGAGAAACGGACTGCCACGGGCCACGCCGGCCGCGGCCACCAGGACGGTGACCGGCCCCAGCTGGCTGCGCACTCGCCGTACGGCTTCCTCCACCTGTGCACGCTGCGTCACGTCGCAGGGGACGGCTAGGCCGGGGCTGCCGGCGGCCTGCACCTCCTCCGCCACCCGCTGGACCTCCTCCGCGGTGCGGCTCAGCACCGCCACCGACGCTCCGCGCCGCGCCAGCTCCAGCGCGCACGCGCGGCCCACCCCGCGGCCTGCCCCCGTGACCACCGCCACGCGCCCCACGAGGTCCGTCCGGCTCACACGCTCAGGTACCTGCGCCACAGATCCCGGTCCGCCCTCAGGGCCTGGGACGTCCCCTCCCAGACCACCCGGCCCCGCTCCAGGATGTAGTGGTAGTCCACGAACTCCGTGAGCTGCTCCACGTACTTGTCGATGAGCAGCACGGTGAGGCCGGCCTCGTTCAGCAGCCGCAGCGCCTTCCAGATCTCCTCCCGGACCAAGGGTGCCAGCCCCTCCGTGGCCTCGTCCAGGATCAACAGGCGGGGGTTGGTCATCAGGGCCCGGCCGATGGCCAGCATCTGCTGCTCGCCCCCGGACAGCCGGCTCCCCAGCAGGTCCAGCCGCTCCCGCAACCGGGGGAACAGCTGGAGGACGCGGTCCAAAGTCCACGGGTCCGGACGGCCCGCCCGGTTGGACGCGAACGCCACCAGGTTCTCCCGCACGGTGAGATTGGGGAAGATCTGCCGTCCCTCCGGTACCAGGGCGATCCCCAGGCGTGCGATCCCCTCCGGAGGAAGCCCCTGAATCTCCCGGCCGTCGAACACCACCCGGCCGGACTTCGGAGGGACCAGCCCCGTGATGGCGTGCACGGTGGTGGTCTTGCCCATCCCGTTGCGCCCCAGGAGGGCGACCAGGTGTCCTTCGGGCACCTGCAGGTCCACTCCGAACAGGGCCTGGCTCGGACCGTAGAAGGCCTCCAGCCCCTCCACCTGCAGGAGAGGTCGGGTTCCCGAAAGCCGCGGGCGGCCCGCGCTCCTCGCACTCCCCGGGCGGTTGCTGTCCACCGCGTGCCCGAGGTAGGCGCGGTGGACTTCCGGGTCTTCCCGGACCGCCTCCGGAGGGCCGCTGGCCAGCACCCGGCCGTCCACCAGCACGGTGATGCGGTCCGCCACGCGGAACACCACATCCATGTCGTGCTCCACCAAAAGGACCGCCACCTGCCCCCGCAGCCCCTGGATCAGGTCCACCACGCGTCTGGACTCCTCCGGACCCATGCCCGAGGTGGGTTCGTCCAGGACCACCAGGTGCGGCTCACCGGCCAGAGCCAGCCCCACCTCCACCTGCCGGCGCTCCCCGTGGGAGAGGGCCCGCACGGGTGCTTCCAGCCGGTCGTGCAGGTCCACCCGCCGCGCGTACCCCCGCGCCGCCTCCTCCAGCTCCCACTCGTGTGCCACAGGCTTCCAGAACCGAAACGAGCTTCCCCTGCGGGCCTGGACCGCCAGGGTGAGGTTGCCCAGCACCGTGTCCTGCGGGAACAGGTTCGTCACCTGGAACGTGCGGGCGATACCTAGCAGGGCGCGCTCGTGGGCCGGAAGCAGGGTGATGTCGTGCCCCCGGAAGGTCACCCGCCCCTCCGTAGGGGTCAGCAGGCCCGAGACCAGGTTGACCAGGGTGGTCTTGCCCGCACCGTTCGGGCCGATGAGGGCGTGGACCTCACCGGGCTTTACGTCCAGGTCGCACCGCCACAGGGCCAGCAGGCCGCCGAAGCGTTTGGTGAGTCCGCGGACCTCCAGCAGGCTCACCGGCGCCGTCCCTCCACCAGCCCCGCCAGCCCTCTCGGGGCCAGCAGGACCACCGCCAGCAAAGTCAGGCCCACGTACAGCTGCCACGACACGGTGAGGGAGTGGAACAGCTCCTCGATCAGGACCATGGCTCCGGCTCCCAGCACCCCGGCCCAGAACCTCCCCACCCCGCCCAGGATGACCATGAACATGAAGTGGCCCGACTGCGGCCAGCTCAGCATAGCGGGCGAGACGTACTGGGTGTGGTGCGCCATCAGGGCGCCCGCGAGCCCGGTGAGGGCTCCCGAGATCACGAACGCCACCAGCTGGATCCGGTACACGGGGAAGCCCACCGTGGTGGCCCGCACCTCGTTGTCCCGCGCTGCCTGCAGGGCCCGGCCAAACCGGGCGTGCACCAGCCGCCAGAGAAAGAACAGGCTCGCGGCCACCACGAGGAGGGCCAGGTAGTACACCTCCACGTCACCCAGGGGGAAGCCGAAGTCGGTGCGCGGCGCCCGCAGCCCGTCCTGACCCCCGTACTGCTTGAAGGAAACCACGAAGTAGTACACCATCTGTGCGAACGCCAGGGTGATCATGATGAAGTACAGGCCGCGGGTGCGCAGGCACACCGCCCCGATGGCCAGGGCCGCCAGCGCGGCCACGGCCACCGCCGCGGGCCACACCAGCCACGCCTGACGGATCCCTTCCCGGGCCAGCACCGCCACGGTGTAGGCTCCCAGCCCGTAGTAGGTGGCGTGCCCGAAGCTCACCAGGCCGCCGTAGCCCAAAACGAGGTTCAGGGCGCTGGCGGCCAGGACCAGGACGAGGGCCTTGGTGGCCAGGCTGAGGTAGTAGGAAGCCTCCAGCACCTGAGCCAGTGCAGGGAACGTCAGGAGGACCAGCCCGGCCACCGACCCCGCTCCCCAGAGGATGAAGGCCCGGGGCAGGGCCACCCCCGCGCGCCGGGCCTGCTCCACCGACAAGTCCCGGGCCCGCATGGCCTACCCGTGCACGGGGAACAGCCCCTGGGGACGCACGAACAGGACCACCGCCATCAGCAGGTAGATGAGCACCGACGCCACCGTGGGACCGAGGTTGGAGGCCACCTCGGGGGCGAACAGCAGGCCGAAGGCGGAAGGCAGGAACGCGCGGCCTGCGGTGTCCACCACCCCCACCAGCAACGAACCCGCCAGGGATCCCTTCACGGAACCGATGCCACCGATCACGATGGCCACGAAGGCCAGGATGAGCACGTCCTCCCCCATGCCCACCTGTACGGCGAAGATGGGGCCCAGAAGCGCCCCCGCCACCGCGCTGAGGGCCGCGCCCGCCACGAACACCCCCGTGAACACGTTGCGGATGGGGACCCCCATGGCCTGCGCCATGCGCCGGTTGGACGCACCCGCCCGCACCCACATGCCCACCCGGGTCCGGTGGATGAACAGGAACATGCCCACCGCCAGGACCGCGCCGGCCCCGATGACGGTCAGGCGGTAGGCGGAATAGCTGAGCCCGGGCAGCACCGTCACCGGCCGTGAGAGTTCCGGGGGGACTGCTAGCAGCAGGGCCTGCGGGCCCCAGATGGCGCGCACCGCCTCGTTGAACACCAGGATCAGGGCGAAGGTGGCCAGCACCTGGGTGAGGTGGTCGGCCCCGTACACCCGCCGCAGCACGGAGACCTCGAGCAACAGCGCCACCAGGGCGGTGGCCAGCACCGCACCCGCCACCCCGGCCCAGAACGACCCGCTGACGGCAGCCAGCGTGGCCGCGAAGTACGCGCCCAGCATGTACAGGGACCCCTGCGCCAGGTTCACGACGTCCATCATCCCGAGGACCAGGGTCAGCCCCGCGGACAGGAGGAACAGCATCAGCCCGAACTGCAGGCCGTTCAGCAGCTGCTCCAGCGCCAGGGAGAGGGGCACGTGACCCTCCGCTCAGGACTCGCTTCAGGGGAGCCGGCACTTCTCCACGTAGGCGTCCGCGTGGTTGCGGAAGATGGTCCCCCGCAGCCGGTTCACGATCTCCCCGTTGGGCAGCTCCACCACCTGCCTCAGGTAGTAGTCCTGGATCGGATAGCCGTTCTTGCTGAACCGCACCCGGCCCCGGGTGCTGTCGAACCCCGACAGGATGGCCTTGCGGAAGTCCGCCTTCCGCCCTAGGTCTCCGGCCACCGCCCGAAGCCCGTGGTCGATGGCCAGCGCGGTGTCATACCCCTGTGCTGCGTACAGGGTCGGGATCCGTCCGTACGTGCGCCGGAAGTCCTCCACGAACCGGCGGTTGATGGGGTTAAACAGCTCCAGGGCCCAGTGGGAGCTGTTGAACACGCCCACCATGGGCTTGCCCACCGCGCGGATCACGTCCGCGTCCGCAGAGAAGCCCGGCACCAACAGCTGCACCTGCTGCATGAGGCCGGCTTCCGCGTACTGCTTGATGAAGTTCACTCCCATGGCTCCCGGGTAGAAGGCGTAGACGGCCCGGGGCCGCGCCGCCCGGATCTGCGCGATCTCCGCGGAGTAGTCGAGCTGTCCGAGCCTCGTGTAGACCTCGCTGACCACACGCCCCTTGTAGAACCGCTTGAACCCCGCCAGGGCGTCCCGGCCCGCAGGGTAGTTGGGGGCCAGGATGAACGCGGTCTCGTAGTTCTTCAGGGTCGCGTAGTGCCCCATGGCCTCGTGCATGTTGTCGTTCTGCCACGCCACGTTGAGGAAGTGGAGGTTGCACTGCTCTCCCGCGTACTCCGACGGGCCCGCGTTGGGGCTGATGTAGAAGACCCCGCTACTGAACACCAGGTCCCCCACCGCCAGGAGCACGTTGGAGAAGATGATGCCCGTCACCAGGTCCACCCGGTCCCGCCGCAGGAACCGCTCCACCGCGGCACGGGCCACGTCGGGGTTCAGCTGGTCGTCCGCGGTCAGCACCTCCACGGGCAGGCCTCCCAGCCGCCCGCCCAGGTGACGGAGGGCCAGCTGGAAAGCGTCCAGCACGTCTTGCCCCAGTGCAGCCCCCCCTCCCGACAGGGTGCTGACGAACCCGATCCGGAGCGTCCGGGCCTGGCCACCGGCCATCCCGGACGCCACGAGCGAAACCGCCAACACCACCACCGCAGCGACTGCCCACCTGCTCCTCACGCGTCTTCCCCCCTTTCCTGGGTCTGTCCGTTTCCGCCAAACACCGCTGGCCGCCCGGTATCCTCCTCGCCGTCGGGGACCACCGCGGTGGCCTCGATCTCCACCTTGGCCCCGGGCTCCACCAGCCCTTTGACCTCCACCACGGTCATGGCCGGGTAGTGACGGCCGATCACCTCCCGGTACACCTGGCCGAGCCGCTCCAGGGAGCTCAGGTACTCGTCCCGGTCCGTGACGTACCAGGTCAGCCGGACCAGGTGCTCGGGCCGTGCCCCTGCCTCCTCCAGGACCGTCACGATGTTCTCCAGGGCCCGGCGGGCCTGGTCCACGAAGTCCAGGCTGTCGAACTCCTCACACGCGTTGTCCCAGCCCACCATCCCGGCCACGAACACCCACGTGCCCCGGGCCACCACGCCGTGGCTGTAGCCCCGGGGCCGCTTCCACTGCACGGGCTGCAGGATCTGCATCGCGTCCCTCCGATACCGCCGAGGCGTCTACTGGACTTCCCCGCGGGCCCACTCCCGGAGCCGGAACCGCTGCAGCTTGCCCGTCTCGGTCCTCGGCAGCGCCTCGCAGAACTCCACCTGCCGCGGGTACTTGTACGGCGCGATCCGGGCCTTCACGTGCTCCTGCAGCTGGTGCACCATCTCCGCGCCCGGCGCGAAGCCCGGACGCAGGACCACGTACGCCCTCACCACCTGGCCCCGCTCCGGGTCCGGGACCCCCACCACCCCGCACTCCGCCACCGCGGGGTGGGTCAGCAGGGCCTCCTCCACCTCCGCGGGCGCGATGTTGTACCCGGCGGAGATGATCAGGTCGTCCGTGCGGGCCTGGTACACGAAGTAGCCGTCCTCGTCCACCAGGTACGCGTCCCCCGTCACGTTCCACCCCCCTTGCACGTAGTCCCGCTGTCTCGGGTCGTCCAGGTAACGGCACCCCGTGGGCCCCTTGACCGCCAGGCGGCCCACCACACCCGCAGGCAGCGGCTGACCCTGTTCGTCCAGCACACAGGCCCGGTACCCGGGCACGGGCTTGCCCGTGGCCCCGGGCTTCGCTTCCTCCTCCGTGTGGGAGATGAAGATGTGCAGCATCTCCGTGGACCCAATCCCGTCGATGATCTCGATCCCCGTGGCCTCCCGCCACTGCAGCCGCGTGGCCGCCGGGAGGGCCTCGCCTGCGGAAACGCACTTCCGCAGCTGTCCAGGCCTGCGTCCGCCCACCTTGGGGGCCATGGCCCGGTAGGCGGTGGGGGCGGTGAAGCACACGGTGGCGCCGTACCGTTCGATCCCCTCCAGCAGCTCGTCCGGCCCCGCCCGCTCCAGCAGCACGCTGCTGGCCCCGATCCGCAGGGGGAACACCAGGAGCCCTCCCAGCCCGTAGGTGAAGGCCAGGGGCGGACTACCGATGAACACGTCGTCGGGCGTGGCCCGCACCACGTGCCGCGCGAAGGTGTCGCAGATGGCCAACACGTCCCGGTGGAAGTGCACGCACCCCTTGGGCTGGCCCGTGGTCCCCGAGGTGAACGCGATGAGGACCGGGTCGTCGCAGGCGGTGTCCACGTTCTGGAAGCCTTCGGGTTTGCCCGCCATGCGGGCCTCCAGACTGCCCGCAGCGCCGTCCCCGAAGTACACCACCTCGCGAACGTGCGGGCAGCGCGCCACGGCGGCGTCCAGCTCCTCCCGGAGCCGCACGTCGCACAGGACGTGGCTGACCTCCGCCTTGGTCAGGATGTCTGTCAGTTCCTTCTGCCGGAGCAGGGGCATCGTGGTGACCACCACCCCACCGGCCTTCACCACCCCGAACCAGCACGCGGCCAGCATGGGGTGGTTGGGGGCCCGCAGGAGCACACGGTTGCCCGGTTGCAGTCCCAAGTCTTCGGTCAGCACCCGGGCCACGCGGTTCGCGTGCACCCAAAGGTCGCGGTACGTCCAGCTGAGGCCGGGCGCCCGGAGGGCCACCCGCTCCCCAGCGCAGGTTTCCACCCACCGGTCGAGCAGCGGGCCCGCGCAGTTCAGACGCTCCGGGTAGTGCAGCTCCGGTAGCTCGAACAAAAACTCCGGCAGCAGCTCGGGGGGCGGCAGGCGGTCAAGAACGAACCGGTCCACCAGAGCCGTCTGTCCCATGCTCTCCCCCCTCCTGCGCAAGGCCGCGCAGCAGCTCCCTCGCCACGACCAGCTGCTGCACCTCCGTGGCGCCCTCGTAGATGCGAAGAGCCCGCACGTGCCGGTACAGGGACTCCACCACGGTGCCCCGGGTGACTCCGAGCCCTCCCCACAGCTGCACTGCGGCGTCCACCACCTGCTGGGCGTTCTCCGTGGCCACCATCTTGGCCATGGCAGCTTCCTTCACTGCTCGGACCCCGCGGTCGTGCAGCCAGGCGGCCCGGTAGGTGAGCAGGGCGGAAGTGTCCACCCGCGCTGCCATGTCCGCCAGCCGGGCCTGGGTGAGCTGCAGGTCCGCCAGGGTCCCGCCGAACAGCCGCCGAGCCACCGCCCGGTCCAGGGCTTCCTCCAGGGCACGGCGGGCAAACCCCACCGCGGCGGCGGCCACGGTGGTCCGGAACACGTCCAGGGTCCGCATGGCGATCCGGAACCCCTCGCCCGGACCTCCCACCCGCTGTGTGGAGGGAATCCAGCAGTCGGAAAAGCGCAGCCTCGCGAGGGGGTGCGGCGCGGACGCTTGGATGCGCTCGGCCACCTCCAGTCCCGCAGTACCTGAGTCCACCACGAACGCGGTGATCCCGCGCGCGCCCGCTGCCTCACCGGTCCGGGCGAACACCACGTAGAAGTCCGCGATCCCCCCGTTGGACACGAAGGTCTTGGTGCCGTTCAACAGGTAGCCGCCGTCCGCAGGCTTTGCCTCGCACCGCAGGGCGGCCGCGTCGGAGCCGGCCTCGGGCTCCGTCAGCGCGAAGGCCGCCACCCACTCCCCGGCCGCCACCCTGGGTAGGTACCGCCGGCGCTGCGCTTCGCTGCCGAACAGGCTCAGGGGCCCAGAGCCCAGTCCCTGAAGGGCAAAGGCGAAGTCCGCAAGCCCGTGGTGGTACGCGAGGGTCTCCCGAATCAGACACAGGCTGCGGACGTCCAGGGCGTCCTGCGCCGCCCCGAACTCCCGGCCGCAGACCGCGTAACGCAGCCAGCCTGCCCGCCCCAGGTCCGCCACGAGGCGCCGGCAGGCCGCGTCCACGTCCTCCGGCTCGCTCCACCGCAACGCCTCCCGGGCCCAGCGCTCCAGGGCCGCGCACAGTGCCTGGTGGTGCGGCTCGAAGAAGGGCCAGTCCAGGAAGTCCGGACCTCGCATCCGCGGTCAGTCCCCCTGGAACTGGGGCTTCGCCCGGGAGGCGAAGGCCCGGTACGCTCGGTCGAAGTCCCGGGTGGCCATGCAGATGGCTTGCGCCTGGGCCTCCGCCTCCAACGCCTCGTCCACGCCGAGGCTCCACTCCTGCATCAGCATCCGCTTGGTCATGGCCAGCGCGAAGGAAGGGCCGGTGGCCAGCTCCCGCGCCAGCGCGCGTGCCGTGGGCATCAGTTCCTCCGGGGGCACCAACCGGTTGAAAAACCCCCAGCGCTCCGCCTCCTCCGCCTCCAGCATCCTCCCGGTGTACAGGAGCTCGGCGGCCCGGCCGGCTCCCACCACCCGGGGCAGCAGGGCGCAGGCTCCCATGTCGCAGCCCGCCAGGCCGACGCGGGTGAACAGGAACCCCACCTGGCTGCGCGGGGTCCCGATGCGCAGGTCGCAGGCCAGGGCCAGGGCCGCGCCCGCGCCCGCGCACACCCCGTCCACCGCTGCGATGAGGGGCTGCGGGCACCGGCGCATCTGCCGGACCACCTCCGTGGTCATGCGGGTGAAGCGCACTAGCCCCGGCATGTCCGTCTCCACCAGCCGGCCGATGATGTCGAACACGTCCCCGCCGGAGGAGAACTCCCCGCCCGCTCCGGTCAGCACCACCACGCGGACCTCCGGGGCCGCGGACAGGCGCGTGAACAGGTCCCGCAGCTCCCCGTAGCTCTCGAAGGTCAGGGCGTTCTTCCGGTGGGGCCTGCGCAGGGTCACGGTCCCCACCCCGTCGTCCACCGACCAGTCCACGTGCTCGGGCCGGAACCCCTCCAGACCTCCTGTATCCCCCGGCATCCAAGTGGGCTTCATGGGCCGCGTCCAGTCCGTCATCCCGCCCGACCTCCCTCCCGCGCCAGCGCCCGCGCCACGCTCTGCTTCAGCGCCGCCAGAAGCGCGTACAGCTGCTCGCGCTCGTCCCGGGACAGTCCTCGGAACAGCTCCACGATCCAGCCCTCGTGCACCGCGGCCATCGCCGCGAACCGCCGTCGCCCCTCCGCGGTCAGGCGCACCCGGACCGTGCGGCGATCCCGAGGGTCGGGGACGCGGGTCACCAGGCCTTCTGCTTCCAGCTGGTCCACCAGACGCGTCACGTTGCCCGCGGTCACCATCATGCGCTTCGAAAGCGGCCCCATGGCCAGCCCTTCCGGGTGCCGCTCCAGCTGGGCCAGCAGGTCGAAGCGGGCCAGGGTGGTCCTGAAGGTACGCCGCAGGCGTGACTGGACCTCGTTCTTCACCAGATTGGTGGCCGACAGAAGCCGCAGCCACAGCCGGATGGACTTGTGGTCCTCCTCCGTGGCCCGGGCTTCCAGCCCCAGCAGCTCGACCGCCCCTTGCTCCCTCGACGGCACCGGCGCCTCCGGCTAGCCCACCGTCACCCGCGCCCGGTCCTGCGCCGCCTGGGCCAGCACCCGTTCCAGCTCCTCCAGAGCCGCCCGTTCGCCCACCTGGGCCGCCCGGGCGCGGGCCATCAAGCGCTCCAGCTGTTCCTTGCCGTCCAGGTACTGCTTGGGCCAGGCGACGTCCGGGTAGCCGATCCGCGCCGCCTCCACCAGGGTCCAGTGGGGGTTGGCCAGGTGGGGACGCGCGATGGCGCACAGGTCAGCCCGACCGGCGGCGATGATGGAGTTCACGTGGTCCGCCTCGTAGATGGATCCCACCGCCATGGTGGCGATCCCCACCTCGTGCCGGATGCGGTCCGCAAACGGCGTCTGGTACAGGCGGCCGTAGGCGGGCCGGGCGTCCCGGGTGGTCTGGCCACTGGACACGTCGATGAGGTCCACTCCCGCTTCCTTGAACATCCGCGCGATCTGCACCGCGTCGTCCGGGGTGATGCCGCCGGGCGCCCAGTCGTGGG
>JBKBVM010000036.1:0-12587 GCA_046289555.1 bacterium | reverse complement strand
ATCGGGCAACCGCTTCGCGCACGCCGCGGCCGTGGCGGTGGCAGAGGCCCCCGCCCGGGCGTACAACCCCCTGTTCATCTACGGCGGCGTGGGCCTGGGGAAAACCCACCTGCTGCAGGCCATCGCCCACCGCCTGCTGGCCCACCCCGTACCCGTCCGGATCTTCTACTGCACCGGCGAGCGCTTCACCAACGAGGTCATCAGCGCCATCCAGAGCGGACGCACGGAGGACCTCCGGCGCAAGTACCGCACCGTGGACGTCCTCCTCATCGACGACATCCAGTTCATCGCGGGCAAGCCCAGCACCCAAGAGGAGTTCTTCCACACGTTCAACGCCCTGCACGAAGCCGGAAAACAGATCATCCTGGCATCCGACCGTCCCCCCAAGGAGATCCCCACCCTCGAGGACCGCCTGCGGTCCCGTTTCGAGTGGGGCCTCATCGCGGACGTCCAGCCCCCGGACTACGAGACGAGGGTCGCCATCCTCCGGAAGAAAGCGGAGCTGGACCGCATGAACGTGCCCTCCGAGGTGGCGGAGTTCATCGCCCAGCACTTCCAGTCCAACATCCGGGAGCTGGAAGGGGCGCTGGTGCGCGTGGTGGCGTACGCCACCCTGACCCGTGTCCCGCTGTCCGCGGAGCTGGCCCGCGAGGTGCTCCGCGACATCCTTCCCCAGCACCGACCCCAGCCCATCACCATCCAGGCCATCCAGAAGGCCGTGGCAGAACACTTCGGCCTGCGGGTCGAGGACATGAAGGCCAAGCGGCGGACCAAGGGCGTGGCCTTCCCCCGACAGGTGGCCATGTACCTGGCCCGTGAGCTCACGGACTCCTCCCTGCCCCGGATCGGCGAGGAATTCGGCGGGCGCGACCACACCACGGTGATCCACGCCTGCGAGCGGGTGCGGGCGGAGATGCAGCGGGACCCCCACCTCGCGGCTACCGTCCACGCCCTCATCCAGCAGCTGCGAAGAAGCGGTTCATAACCTGCGGATCCCGGTGGGCTCCCCGGTGCTCCCCCACCGCCCCTCTCGGGCCCGCGCCGGATGCCCACGGCCCATCCCCTGCCCGTCCACCCCGCTCTCCCCAGCCGGGCCTCGCGTCGTACAATGGCCCCGGGGATTTTCCCCGTTTTGCACACTCCCTATGGCGGCTCCGACGGACTCCTTTAGAGTCCAGAGAAAAGCGAAGCCGTCGCGGGTGTAGGGCGGGAGGCTGTGGATGAAGATCCGGTGCGCGCAGGAGGACCTGAGTCGGGCCATGAGCGCGGTGGGCAGGGCCACGTCCGCGCGCACCACCATGCCCATCCTGGCCAACGTGCTGCTGGAGACCACGGCGGACGGCCTCCGGGTGACGGCTACCGACCTGGAGCTGGCGATCCGGGTGCAGATCCCGGCCCAGGTGGAGCGCGGGGGGCTGGTGACCCTTCCCGCGCGGCTGCTGGCGGAGATCACCTCGCACCTGCCCCCGGCTCCCGTAGAGCTCCGGGTGGAGGAGGGGACTGCGGTGGCGGAGATCGTCTGCGAGCGGTCCAGCTTCGAGGTGGTGGGCCTGCCGGCTTCGGACTTCCCTCGGGTGCCGGAGGGAGACGTGGAGCGGGTGTGCGCGCTTCCCGGGCCCCTCCTGCGGACCATGATCCGCCAGACCCTGTTTGCGGCCAGCACGGACGACACGCGGCCCTTCCTGACCGGCGTGTACGTGGCCGGCGAGGGGGACGTGGTGCGGTTTGTGGCCACGGACGGGGGCAGGCTGGCCGTGCGCAGCGCCCGGGTGGCCCTGGACCGGCCCGTGAGCGCCATCGTGCCCAGCAAGACCATGCACGAGCTGGTGCGCCTGTGTGGCGCGGTGGACGGGGACGTGGAGGTGGGGCTGGTCGACAACCAGATGGTGTTCTCGGCCGGGGATCTGCGGGTGAGTAGCCGTCTTGTGGGGGGCCAGTTCCCGAACTACCAGCAGGTGATCCCCAAGGACTTCAAGCAGCGGGTGCGGGTGGGGACCGAGCGGCTGTACGCGGCGCTGCGGAGGGTGGCCATCACCGCGCGGGACTCGGCGACGGTGGTGCGGCTGGCGGCCCAGGAGGGGATCCTGCGTCTGAGCTCCAGCACGCCGGAAGTGGGCCGCGCGTGGGAGGAGCTGGAGGCAGACGCCTCTGGGGAGCCCATGGAGATCGCGTTCAACGCCCGGTTCCTGCTGGACGCGCTGGCGGTGGTGGAGACCGACGAGGTGGTGTTGGAGCTCACGGGGCCGCTGTCGCCCGGTGCCTTGAGGCCGGTGGGCAGCGAGGACTACGTGTACGTGGTGGCGCCCGTGCGGGTGTACGGGTGAGCGAGGCGCGGATCCCCATCCGCGGAGAGTGGATCGAGCTGGGGAAGTTTTTGAAGCTGGTGCGCGCGGTGCCTTCCGGAGGTGCCGCGAAGCGGGTGGTGCAGGCGGGACTGGTAAGGGTGAACGGGCGCGTGGAGACCCGGCGGGCGGCGAAGTTGCGTCCGGGCGACGTGGTGGAGCTGGAGGGCCGCCGGTGGGTGGTGGGGCCTGAAGGGTGAAGGTGGTCTGGCTGCTCCTGCTGCAGTTCCGGAACCACGGCCGGCTGGAGGCGCGCTTCGAACCGGGCGTGAACGCCGTCGTGGGGCCCAACGGGGCCGGCAAGACCAACGTGCTGGAGGCGCTGGACATGGCCGTCACGGGCCGCAGCCACAGGGCCCGGCGGGAGGTCGAGGTGGTCCAGTTCGGCGCTGACTGGGCCCTGGTACGTGCCGCGCTGCAGGGCGCGGGCCGTGAGCACCGCTTGGAAGTGCGGGTGGACCGCACGGGGCTCAAGCACCTGCGCGCGGACGGGGTACCCACCTCCCGTAGCGGTTTCCTGGGCCGGGCGGTGACCCTGTGGAGCGGGCCAGAGGACACGCAGGTGGTGGCGGGTCCGGCGGCTGAGCGCAGGCAGCTCCTGGACGGGCTGTTGTGCCAGCTTAGCCCGTCGTACTACGACACCCTGCTCCGGTACCACCGGGTGGTCCGGCACCGCAACCGGCTCCTGCGGGCCCAGGCGCCGCCGCAGGTGCTGGAGGTGTGGGACGAGCAGCTGGTGGACCTGGGAACACGGGTGGTGGAGCGGCGGAGCAAGCTGGTGGATCGCATGAGAGGGCCTGCGGCGGAGTGGGCGGAGCGGCTGGGCTGCGGGGTGGTGGGGGTGCGCTACCTCCCGGGTTGCCCCCCGGACCCCCAGATGGCTCGGGAGCGGCTGGCGAGGCTCCGCCGGGAGGAGTACCGTCGGGGGGTCAGCCTGGTGGGGCCGCACCGGGACGAGCTGGAGATCCGCCTGGACGCCGCAGACGCGAGGACGTTCGCCTCACGGGGCCAGCAGAGGGGAGTGGTCCTGGCCCTGCGCTTGGCGGAGCGGGAGGTTGTACGGGAGGAGTTGGGCGAAGACCCGGTGCTGTTGCTGGACGACGTGGTGGCGGACCTGGACCGGGAGCGGACCCGCAGGCTGATGCGGGCGCTCGAGGGAGGGCCGCAGGTGGTGGCCACCGCTACCGACCGGTTGGAGTTTCCGTGCGACCACGTGGTGGCCCTCGGGAGCGAGGTGGCCTGTTGAGATCGCTACGGGAAGTGCTGGAGCGCGCGGCTCCCCCCGGCGTGCTGGAGGCGGCTCGTGTGCTGCAGGCCTGGGAAAAGGTGGCGGTGGCAGAAGGCCTGCGGGGGGACGCGGAGTACCGGGCAGGTCGTCTGTTGGTCTCCGCGTACAGCAGCGCGGACGCGCAGGAGCTCGCTTTGCGCAGGGAGAGCCTGAGGCGGCGGGTAAACCAGCACCTGGGGGCGGAGATCGTGCGGGAGCTGCGCGTTCGGTCCGGGGCCGCGAGGTGAGGGGATCGTGTACCTGCACCTGGGGGACGATCGGGTGGTGAGGATGGCGGAGGTGGTGGCCATCCTGGACGCGCGGCTGCTGCGGACCTCGGAGGTAAACCAGCGGTTCTTCGAGCGGGCGGCTGCAGCCGGGCGGGTGCTGGGGCACAACCTGGCCGGGGCCCGCTCGGTGGTGGTGACCGTCCGGGGGCTGTACCCGTCGGCCATCTCGGCCGCGACCCTGGCGCGGAGGGCCAGAACTGGGCTGAAGTCCATCGCCCGCTAGCCCGGAAAGGCCATCAGGACCGAGACTCGGGGCGTTGACCGCCTGGCGCCCCCCTGATATTCTTCATCTGTTAAGCCCGGTCTGGAGGCTCCGAGCATGGACGAACGCGAATACGGCGCACACCAGATCCAGGTCCTCGAGGGGCTGGAGGCGGTCCGTCGCAGGCCCGGGATGTACGTGGGTAGTACCGGGTCTGCGGGATTGCACCACCTGCTCTACGAGGTGGTGGACAACAGCGTGGACGAGGCTCTGGCGGGCCGGGCCACCCGCATCGAGGTGGTACTGCACCGGGACGGCAGCGCCACGGTGGTGGACGACGGGGGCGGGATCCCCGTCGAGGTCCACCCCCAGACCGGTCGGTCCACGGTGGAGACCGTGCTCACCATCCTGCACGCGGGCGGCAAGTTCGGGGGTGGCGCGTACAAGGTTTCGGGAGGTCTGCACGGGGTGGGCGTGTCCGTGGTGAACGCCCTGTCGGAGTGGCTGGAGGTGGAGGTGCGCCGCGGCGGTCGGCGCTGGCGCCAGCGGTACAGCCGCGGCAGGCCCACCACGGAGCTGGAGTGCGTGGGGGAGGCCCAGGGGACGGGCACCCGCGTCAGCTTCCTGCCCGACCGGCAGATCTTCGTGGAGACAGACTTCCACTACGAGGTGGTGCGGCAGCGGCTGGAGGAGCTGGCCTACCTGGTGGCGGGCCTGCGCATCACCCTGGTGGACGAGCGGAGTGGCCAGCGGGAGGAGTTCCGGTTCGAGGGGGGCGTGCGGGAGCTGGTGCGGGCCGCCAACCGCCACCGCAAGGTCCTCAACGACCCGCCGTTTCACGCGCGCCGCGAGCGGGAGGGCGTGGACGTGGAGGTGGCCATCCAGTACAACGAGGGCTACGTGGAGCACATGCTCTCCTTCGTCAACACGATCCCCACCACGGAGGGCGGCATGCACGTGGTGGGCTTCCGCTCCGCGCTGACCCGGGTGGTGAACGACTACGCGCGGCGCCAGGGGCTGCTGAAGGAGCAGGACGGGCCGCTGGCGGGGGAGGACGTGCGGGAGGGGTTGACGGCGGTGGTCAGCCTCAAGATGACGGACCCCCAGTTCGAGGGGCAGACCAAGACGAAGCTGGGCAACACCGAGGTCAAGGGGATCGTGGAGTCCGTGGTGGGCGAGACCTTCGGGGACTACCTGGAGACGCACCCCACGGAGGCCCGGCGGATCGTGGCCAAGGCCATCCAGGCCATGCGGGCGCGGGAGGCGGCCAAGCAGGCTCGGGACTTGGTCCGGCGGAAGAGCGCCCTGGAGGTCAGCACGCTGCCGGGGAAGCTGGCCGACTGCGCGGAGCGGGACCCGCTGCGCAGCGAGCTGTTCATCGTGGAGGGGGACTCCGCGGGGGGGTCTGCCAAGCAGGGGCGGGACCGTCGGTTCCAGGCCATCCTGCCCATTCAGGGCAAGATCCTGAACGTGGAGAAGGCCCGGATGGACCGCATGCTCCACCACGAGGAGATCCGGGCCATCATCACCGCCCTGGGCACCGGCATCGGCCCGGAGTTCGACCTGAGCAAGCGCCGGTACGACAAGGTGATCCTCATGACGGACGCGGACGTGGACGGCGCCCACATCCGCACCCTGCTGCTGACCTTCTTCTACCGGTACATGCGGGAGCTCATCGAGCACGGGAAGGTGTACGTGGCGGTCCCGCCCCTGTACCTGGTCCGCAACGGCAAGCGCAGGCGGTACGCGTACTCCGACGAGGAACTGGCGGCGGCCCTGAAGGAGTTCGGGGAGGGCAGCGAGGTCCAGCGGTACAAAGGGCTAGGGGAGATGAACCCCGAGCAGCTGTGGGAGACCACCATGGACCCCGCGCGGCGGACCCTCATCCGCGTGGAGCTGGAGGACGCGGAGGAGGCGGACCGCATCTTCCGGACCCTGATGGGCGAGGAGGTGGAGCCGCGGCGGCAGTTCATCGTCCGGTACGCCCGCGAGGTGCGCAACCTGGACATCTGAGAGCCTGAGGGAGCGTCATGGAGGAACGGGTCGTCCCGAAGCCCGTGGAGCGCGAGATGCAGGAGGCGTACCTGGACTACGCCATGTCGGTGATCGTGTCCAGGGCGCTGCCCGACGTGCGGGACGGCCTCAAGCCCGTCCAGCGGCGGGTCCTGGTCGCGATGAACGACCTGGGCCTGGCGCCCAACCGGCCGTACCGCAAGTGCGCGAAGATCTGCGGCGACACCTCGGGCAACTACCACCCCCACGGGGAGGCGGTGATCTACCCGACCCTGGTGCGACTGGCCCAGCCGTGGGTGATGCGCTACCCCCTGGTGGACGGGCAGGGGAACTTCGGCAGCGTGGACGACGACCCCCCGGCCGCCATGCGGTACACGGAGGCGCGGCTGACGCCCGTGGCCATGGAGATGCTGGCGGACCTGGACAAGGACACCGTGGACTTCGTGCCCAACTTCGACCAGACCCGGCAGGAGCCGGTGGTGCTGCCCGCGCGGATCCCGAACCTGCTGGTCAACGGGGCGTCGGGGATCGCGGTGGGGATGGCCACCAACATCCCGCCCCACAACCTGGGCGAGGTGGTGGATGCCCTGGTGGCCCTCATCGACGACCCGGACCTGCCCACCGAGGACCTCCTGCGGATCGTCAAGGGGCCGGACTTCCCCACGGGGGGACTGATCCTGGGACGCGAGGGGATCCGGGAGGCCTACACCACGGGCCGGGGCTCCATCCTCATGAGGGCCAAGGCCACCGTGGAGGAGCTGCGGGGCGGCCGGACCGCCATCGTGGTGACGGAGCTGCCCTACATGGTCAACAAGGCGGCCCTCATCGCGCGGATCGCGGAGCTGGTCCGGGACAAGAAGGTTCAGGGGATCAGCGACCTGCGGGACGAGAGCGACCGGGAGGGCATGCGGGTGGTGATCGAGCTGCGGCGGGAGGCCAACCCGCAGGTGGTCCTCAACCAGCTCTTCAAGCACACCCAGATGCAGACCAGCTTCGGAGCCATCCTCCTGGCCCTGGTGGGGGGCGTGCCCCGGCAGCTCACCCTCCGGGAGCTGCTCACCCACTACCTGGACCACCGGCGGGAGATCGTCACCCGGAGGACGCGGTTCGAGCTGGCGCGGGCGGAGGAGCGGGCGCACGTGCTGGAGGGCCTCAAGGTGGCGCTGGACCACCTGGACGCGGTGATCCAGCTGATCCGGTCGTCCAAGGACGTGGCCGCGGCTCGGGAGGGCTTGGTGCAGCGGTTCGGGCTGTCTGAGCGCCAAGCGGAAGCCATCCTGGAGATGCGTCTGGCCCGGCTCACGGCCCTGGAGCGCAGCAAGGTGGAGGAGGAGTACCGGGAGCTTCTGAAGGCCATCGCCTACTACCAGGACGTGCTGCGAGACCCGCGGAAGGTGGCCGCCATCGTGCGCGGGGAGCTGCTGGAGGTCAAGGCGAAGTACGCGGACCCCCGCCGCACCCGCATCACGTCGGGCAAGGAGGCGGTCCTGGAGGAGGAGGACCTGGTCGCCGACACCGAGGTGGTGATCACCCTCACCCGCCAAGGTTACGTGAAGAGGGTACCCCTGGAGACCTACCGGGCCCAGCGCAGGGGAGGCAAGGGGATCGTGGGCGCCGCCGCCCGCGAGGAGGACTTCGTGGAGCACGTGGTGGTGACCCACAACCACGCGTACCTGCTGTTCTTCACCAACCGGGGCAGGGTGTACCGGGTGCGGGCCTTCGAGGTGCCGGAGTCCGGCCGTACGGCCCGCGGCACCGGGCTCATGAACCTGGTGGGGATGGCGGTGAACGAGCGGGTGACCGCCCTGATCCCCATCCGATCCTTCGAGGACGCCGGCTACCTGTTCATGGCCACGCGGCGGGGGATGGTGAAGCGCACGGGGCTGATGGAGTTCGTGAACGCTAGGCGGGCGGGGATCGTGGCCCTGCACCTGCAGGAGGGCGACGAGCTGGTGGGGGTGCGCTTCACCGACGGCCGGCAGGAGGTCATCCTGGCCACCCGGGAGGGCCAGAGCATCCGGTTCAAGGAGTCGGGGGTGCGGGAGATGGGCCGCACCGCGGCCGGGGTTGTGGGCATCCGGCTGCGGCCCGGGGACGAGGTGGTCGGGCTCGCGGTGGCCGGCGAGAAGCCCGAGTTGCTCACGGTGACCGACCTGGGCTACGGGAAGCGGACACCGGTCTCCCAGTACCGGCTGCAGGCCCGGGGTGGCTACGGGGTCCGGAACATCCGGCTGTCCGCCAAGAACGGCAGGGTGGTGGCGGTCCGAGCGGTGGCAGAGGACGACGAGGTGCTGCTGGCCACGGAGTCCGGCCAGATCCTTCGGACCCTGGTCCGGGAGATCAGCACCGTGGGCCGCTCCGCCCAGGGCGTGCGGGTCATGCGCCTGGAGCCGGGGGACCGGGTGTCGGCGGTAGCGGTGGTGGAAGGGGAGCGGTAGCAGGGGCCTGGAACCCTCCGCTGGTGCGGGTTTCCGCCCGCGGGCGAGAGGAGTTGGCGTAGGGGCCGTAGAATCCGAAGGCCCGGACCACACACCGGACGGAGGGGAGGAGCCCATGAACAAGGAGCAGCTGATCGAGCGGGTGGCCAGCAAGACGGGCCTCAGCAAGAAGGACGCCAACGCGGCCCTGGACGCCATCCTGGACGGGATCACCAGCGCCCTCAAGAAGGGCGAAAAGGTGACCTTAGTGGGGTTCGGGACCTTCACCGTGCGGCGGCGGAAGGCGCGGGAGGGACGGAACCCCCAGACGGGCGAGAAGATCAGGATCCCGGCCAGGAAGGTGCCGGCGTTCACCGCGGGCAAGGAGCTGAAAGCTCAGGTTAAGTAGACCCCACAGGAGGGGAGGCGAGGGGCGCCCAGGGGTGAGCTTCCCCCGGGGCGCTTTTTTTGTGGACGTCCGCGAGCCCACCCAGCAAGAGCTGGCGCAGCTGGCCGGCTGGCCCGACGCCACGTTGCCGCCCGAGTGGCTTTCGTGGGCCGACGAGCCCCACCGTGTGCTGGTGGCGGTGGAGGGCGGCCGCGTGGTAGGGGCGGTCAACCTGGCCCTGGTGGGCCAGGGGGAGGGCTGGATCGAGGGGGTGAGGGCCGAGCCGGACGAGGTCGGAGCGGTGGCGGACCGGCTTGTGGCCGCGGCCGCGGAGGTGTTGCATGGATACGGGGCCGTCGTGGTGCGGACGGCTTGTCCTCGGGGTGCCCGGCCGCGGTGGGTGGATCGGGCCGGGTTCGCCGAGAAGGTGCGGTTCGCGGTCCGGCTGGCTCCGGCGGGACCACCTTCGGCGGGCACGGTGCGGGCGGCGACGCCCCAGGAGGCGGGATCGGTGGCCGGACGGCTCGGCGGGCGGCTCCGGGAGCGGGCCGCGGGCTTGGTGGCCTTGGGTTGGCGGTGGCGGTCTTTCCGGACGGAGATGGCTGTGGCCGCGGCAAGGGAGGGGAGGTTGCTGGTGGACGGGCAAGGGGGCGCAGCCCTCGTGCTGCGGCGGGGTGCTGACCGGCTGGTGGCGGCCCTGGCGGCGGATTCGCCGGAAGGACTGGTCGCTGCGGTGCGGGCGGAGCTCACGGAGGGCGGCAGGCTCGCCTGCTTCCTGCCAGCTTCGTCGCCCGAGGCGGTGGCGCTGGCCGGCTGGCCCGCCCACCCCTGGTGCCCGGAGGGCGTTGTGGTGTACGAGTTGACCGGAAGT
This sequence comes from bacterium, assembly GCA_046289555.1. Classification (GTDB taxonomy): domain Bacteria; phylum Sysuimicrobiota; class Sysuimicrobiia; order Sysuimicrobiales; family Sysuimicrobiaceae; genus Tepidifontimicrobium. The sequence goes on along the minus strand of JBKBVM010000036.1, from coordinate 2,797 downwards.
CGCGGTTAGGAGGGGAAATCCATGGGAGAGGGCGCGCGGTTGGCCCGGCACCTAGACGACCTGAGGCGCGCGGTGGTGGAGATCGTACAGTCCATGGACCACGACCGGCTGAACACTAAGCCCGCCGGGTTGTCCAACACCCCGGGGATCCTGGTCCGGCACCTCTTGGGGTCGGAGCGCTACTGGATCCACCAAGTGGTGGGCGGGGAGGAGGTCCGTAGGGATCGTCAGGCGGAGTTCGATCCCACGGTACCGGTGCGGCGGGAGGACCTCCTGCAGCGGGTGGAGGAGGTGGCGCGCAGGACCCACGAGATCCTCGACAGCCTGCCGGACGAGCGGCTGGGCGACCCGGTGGAGGCGCGGGCGGGGGACCGGACGCTGCGGTTGGAGCGAGGCGACGCGGTGTTGCGGGCGCTGGCGCACTGGGCTTACCACCACGGACAGCTACAGCTCATGCGCAGACTGCTGGGCGGAGGATGAGAGCGGCGGTCGCCTTCTTCTGGATCGTGGCCGCGGCCGTGGAGGTGTACCGGAGGCTCGGCGGGGCGGTGCCGGGACCCCTGGCGTTTCTGGGACCGTACCTGACGTTGGCGGCCACCCTGGGGCCCGCGGTGGAGGCGGTGCGGGAGTTCCGGGCGGGCGAGCTGGTGGAGGGTATCAAGTCCGTGCTGTGGGCGGGGCCCGGCGTCATCACCCTTGTGGCCGGACCGCCGTGGTTGAGGTTCGGGGGCGGGTAGCGCGCGCCGAAGGGTATGCGGTGGGAGCCGGCTCCAGACCTGCACGCCCGGATGGCGCGGATCGTGAGGGCCCTCGAGTTTTCGCACGTGGACCCGGGCCGGGTCCACTGCCTGCGGGTGTACGGGGCCCGAGCCAACGCCTGGGCCCGCATCTGGGGACTGCCCCGCGTGTTCCAGCAGGCGCTGCGGATCCCGGCGGCCTACGTGGTGGAGTTCCTGTGTCCGGGGTTTGACCGCTTGCCACAGGACGAGCAGGACCGGGTCATCATCCACGAGCTGCTCCACATCCCCACCACCTTCAGCGGTGGCGTGCGGCCGGAGCGGTCCCGCGGCCTGCGGATCGACCGGCGGACCGTGGAGCGGTACTACCGCCGGTACCGGCAGGTGGCCGCCTCCGCTGCCGACGCTCCTTGAGGCCAGGCGGGGCCGTATGACCGCGCCGTCCCACGCCCTGGAGGGTGTCGTGACGCGGGCTGTGGGCGCGTTCGCGTTCGTGTACTGCGGGGGCCGGACCTACCGCTGCGTGACGCGGGGCCGGTTGCGGAGGGCTGGTGCGGCCCGCCTGGTTCCGGGCGACCGGGTGGTGTTCGCGCCTACAGGCCCGGAGGAAGGGGTCGTGGAGTCCGTGCTGCCCAGGAAGTCGGAGCTCACCAAGCCCTCGGCACAGGACCCCGGACGTCTCCAGGTGCTGGCCGCCAACGTGGATCAGGCCTGCGTGGTGTTCGCAACCGCTAGCCCTGACCCGGACCCGCTGGCGGTAGACCGCTTTCTGGCGCTGGCCGAGGTTTCCGGGCTGGTACCCCTGCTGTGTTTCAACAAGGCAGACCTGGGGGACCCGCGCGAGCTGCGGGCCCTGTACGAGAGAGCCGGGTACCGGGTCCTGTGGGTGAGCGCGCGCACGGGGCAGGGGCTGGAAGACCTCCGTCGCAGCCTCGCCGGCCGCCTGACGGTTCTCGTGGGTCCCTCGGGAGTGGGCAAGAGCACGCTGATCAACGCCCTCAATCCGCAGGCCCGGCGACGGGTCGGGGAGGTGGGCCGCAGGGGCCGCGGCCGGCACACCACCACGGACGCTCAGCTGATCCCGGTGGACGGCGAGGGCTTCGTGGTGGACACGCCGGGCGTACAGGTCCTGGACTTCGTGCACCTGGAGCCGGAGGCGGTGAAACTGGCTTTCCCGGAGATCGCGAGGGTCGCCACCCACTGCCAGTTCCCGGACTGCTCTCACCGGCAGGAGCCGGGCTGCGCGGTGCGGGAGGCGGCCGCCCGGGGCGAGGTGGCGGCCTCGCGCATGCGGAGCTACCTGTCCTTGCTGGACGAAGCCGAGGAGGCCTGGCGTAGCCGATACCGGTCGCGGAGGGACGGATGACGCGGGTGTACCTGGTCCGGCACGGTCAGACCACGTGGAACGCGGAGCGGCGGTACCAGGGGCGCAAGGACGCGCCCCTCACCGAGCTGGGGCGCAGCCAGATGCGCCGCCTGGCCGCGGCCCTGGCGTCCGAGCCGGTACGGGCGGTGTACACCAGCCCCCTGGGCCGCTGCCGGTGGGGCGCAGAGCGCATCGCGGCCCAGCACGGCCTGGAGCCCATCGTGGAGCCCGACCTGGTGGAGCTGGACCACGGGATCCTGGACGGCCTGCGGGTGGACGAGATGGAAGAGCACGTCGGCCGGCTGGTCCGGCGGTGGTGGCAGGACCCCGCCGGGGTGCACCTGCCGGGCGGGGAGACGCTGGAGCATGCCCGGACGAGGGCGTACGGTGCCTTCCGGCGGATCGTGCACCGGCACCCCGGCGAGACCGTGGTGGTGGTGGCCCACGGTGGAGTGAACAAGCTCATCCTGCTGACCCTGCTGCAGGCGCCCCTGGACAGCTACTTCCGGATCCAGCAGCACAACGGGGCCGTGAACCTGGTGGAGATCCCCGCGGAGGGCGGCCCTCGGATTGTGGCCATCAACGACACCTGCTACCTCCGGCTGCCCTCGCAGGACCCGGCCCTGATCGGACAGGAGTAACCTCACGCCTCCCGCCGGCCGTCCCCGCCCGGAGAGCGCACGGGCGCGGGCGG
>JBKBVM010000361.1:0-501 GCA_046289555.1 bacterium | reverse complement strand
CGGTGCGGCCACAGGCGCAGTGCGCCGCGTTCCACCACCGATGCCGGGTCGTCCACGCGGGCATCTGCCAGCAGCGCCTGGGCATCCAAGCGCACGAAGTCGCCGCGCAGAGCGGTGGTGAAGGCGTCGGCCACGGCCTCGTTCTCCTCCACCAACAGGCTGCAGGTGGCGTAAACCAGACGACCGCCGGGGCGAACGAGTGCCGCCGCGGCGGCCAGAATGCGCTGCTGAAGGGCGGCCAACTCGGCAACAGTGGCGGGGGTATGGCGCCACATCAGCTCCGGATGGCGCCGCAGGGTGCCCAGTCCGCTGCAGGGCGCGTCCACCAGCACACGGTCGACCTTACCGGCCAGGCGCTGCAGACGCTCGTCGCGCTCGTGCGCGAGGGCCATGGGGTGTACCTGGGTCAGCCCAGCCCGCCGGGCGCGGGCCGGCAGGGCGTCCAGGCGGTGGGCCGCGGTGTCGAAGGCGTACAAGCGGCCGGTGTCGCGCATGTCCGCC
>JBKBVM010000360.1:0-504 GCA_046289555.1 bacterium | reverse complement strand
GACCCGCTCGCCCAGCCGGAACGCCACCGTGGGGGACACCGGCATCGCGACTAGGTCCACCGCCTCCAGGACCCGGGCGAAGTCCCGCCGGATCAGGGTGCGGACCCGCTGGGCTTTCAGGAAGAACCCTTCGTAGTATCCCGCCGACAGGGCGTACGTCCCCAGCATGATCCTCCGCTTCACCTCGGCCCCGAACCCCTCCCGCCGGGTGCGGGCGTACATGGTGTCGGGGTCGGGCCCCGGGACCCGCAGGCCGTACCGCACGCCGTCGTAGCGCGCCAGGTTGGCGCTGGCTTCGGAGGTGGCCAGCAGGTAGTAGGTGGGCAGGGCGTACTCCAGGGTGGGCAGCGACACCTCCTCCACCGCCGCGCCCGCGTCCTCCAGGACCCGCACCGCCGCCAGGACGGCGTCCCGGACCCCCTGCTGCAGGCCCGCCCCGAACGCCTCCCTGACCAGCCCGATGCGCACCCCCCGCACGCCCCCCGCCAGCGCCGCCAGGTAGTC
>JBKBVM010000035.1:0-12651 GCA_046289555.1 bacterium | reverse complement strand
CGACACCGTGGTGCTCCGGTAGGCAGAGGGCGGGATCCGGGTGGTGTGCGACCACCGGCGGGTTCCCACGGACGAGCAGAACCTCGTGTTCCGGACCGCCCAGCTCCTCCGGGAGGTTTCGGGTACCGACCGTGGCGTGGAGATCGAGGTTCGCAAGCGCATCCCGCCGGCCTCGGGCCTCGGCGGAGGCTCTTCCGACGCCGCGGTGACTCTGCTGGGCTTAGCCCAGATGTGGAAGCTGCGGCTGGATCACGCGCAGCTGCTGGAGCTGGCATCTCAGGTGGGCTCTGACGTACCCTTCTTCCTCGTGGGCGGAGCGGCCCTGGCCACGGGCCGTGGGGAGCGGTTGCGCTACCTGCCCACCTTGCCCGCGACCTGGGTGGTGCTGGCGTGCCCGGACGCGGAGGTGTCCACCGCCTGGGCATACGCGAACCTGGATCTCGCCCGCGTGTTGCGGCGGCCGGATACCCAGCGCCTCGTGGAAGCCCTGCGGGCGGAGGACGTGGCTGCGGTGGCGAGGGAACTGTGCAACGTGTTCGAGCCTTTGGTGTCCGACCGGTACCCGCAGGTGCAGGAGCTGAAGCGGCGGTTGCTGGAGGCCGGCGCCCTCGGGGCCAGCATGACGGGCACGGGGCCCGCGGTGTTCGGCCTGTTCCCGGGCGAGGCCGAAGCACGCCGCGCGTGGGAGGCCCTGCGGGAGATCGGGGACGCGGAGGTGGTTTTGACCCGCACGTTCGCGGAACTGGAGCGGTGAGGGGGTTGGCCCGGCTGGAGGTGGACGCTGCGGTTCTCGCGGGAGGGGAACGCGAGCCCGGGCTGCCGCCGGGGGTACCCAACAAGGCGTTCCTGCGCGTGGCGGGCAAGCCTCTGGTGGAGCGGGTGGTGGACGCCTTACGGGCCACACCCCAGGTGCGCCGGGTGGTGCTGGTGGCACCGGATCCCGCCCCGGAAGCTCTGGCCCGCCTGTGCCACCGGGTGCTACCGGACCAGGGGAGCCTGCTGGCGAACGTCGAGGCCGCGGTGGCCGCGCTCCCGGACGCTTCGTGGGTGCTGGCGTGTGCGGCGGACCTACCCCTGCTCACCCCTCAGGCCGTGGTCCACTTCCTGGAGGCGTGCGCGGCGCGTCCCGCGGATTTCTACTATGGAATCGTGCGGAGGGAAGATCTGGAGGCCCGCTTCCCGGGGGCGCGGAAGACCTTCGTCCGCGTCCGCGAGGGTTCCTTCACCGGAAGCAGCCTGGTGCTGCTGAGGCCCGACGTCCTGGAGCGGGTGCGGCCCCTCGTCGGGCACGCGACGGAGGCGCGGAAGAACCCCGCACGGCTGGCCGCCCTCTTGGGCAGCGGGTACGTGGTGAAGTACCTCACCGGCCGACTCGCGGTGGCGGACGTAGAGCGCAGAGCCTTCGAGTTGACCGGGCTGCGGGGGGCCGCGGTGGTGTGTCCCGACCCGGAAGTGGCCCTGGACGTGGACGTGGGAAAGCCGGAGAACCTGAAGCTGGCGGAACGGCTCCTGCAGCAGGCATGAGCGCGGAACGGGGCACCCGGAGGGAGCGGACCAGGCGGCCGCACCGTCTGCGGCGGGGGGAGCGGATGATCGCCATCGCCCACGCCCTGCAGTCCGAGCCCTACCGGGTGCACCGGCTCAGTACCTTCGTCGAGGCCCTGGGCGCCGCCAAGAGCACCGTGAGCGAGGACGTAGCCAGCCTGCGGCGGGTGTTCGAACGGTTCGGTCTGGGCCGGATCGAGACCCTGAGCGGAGCTACGGGAGGGGTGCGCTTCGTGCCCCAGCGGGACCCCACGCGGATCCGCAGGCTGGCGGAGGAGCTGGCCGCCAAGCTGTCCAACCCCGCGCGGTTGCTGCCCGGAGGGTTCCTGTACACCTCCGACCTCCTGGCCATCCCCTCGGTGGTGGAACAGGTGGGGGAGGCGTTCGCCACGTACTTCGCGGACCGGCGGCCGGACGTGGTGCTGGCCATGGAGGTGAAGGGGATCCCCGTGGCCTTCATGACCGCACGCGCCTTCCACGTGCCCATGATCACCATCCGGCGCGCGGGGCGGGTGACGGAGGGGCCCGCGGTGACCGTGAACTACGTGTCGGGCTCTTCCCGCATGCTCCAGCAGATGACCCTGCCCCTGCGGGCGGTCCGCGAGGGGCAACGGGTTCTGTTCATCGACGACTTCGTGCGGGGGGGAGGCACCGCGCGGGGCGTGGTGGACCTCATGCGGGAATTCCGGGCGGAGGTGGTGGGCGTGGGGGTCCTGGTGGCCTCGCGCGAGCCTCGTCACAAGCTGGTGGACGACTACTTCGCGCTGCTGGTGTTCGAGGGAACGGACCGGCGTGGCCAGCCGGTGGTGCGCCCCAGCGAGCAGGTGCTGGCGATCCGTTAGACCATCCGGGACATAACGGGTACGGCTTCCGAGACGAACGCCCCGACGCCCCCGCGTCTTTCCCTCAGGTCGCTTGACGCTGTGGACGCGCCCGGCTATAAGTGAGCCTGTGTTCATTTAAACTGAACGGAGGTTCAGATTGCCCCGGCTGACCGTGGAGGCCCGTAGGGCCCTGACCCGGGAACGGCGGGAGCAGATCGCTCGGGCTGCCCTGGAGGTGTTCTCCGCCCGCGGTTACGGGGAGGCCACGGTGCGGTCCATCGCGCGCCGCGCGGGCGTGGCGGAGGGGACCGTGTACCTGTACTTTCGGGGCAAGCGGGACCTGCTGTTCGCCGCGTGGGAGACCGTGATGGCCTCCGGGGTGTTACCGTCCGTGCGCCGGGCGGGGGCGGCGGAGCCGGGCAGCGAGGAGGACGTGCTGGCCGCGGTGTTCGGCGACCAGTTCCAACTCCTCCTGCGCCACGGTGCCTTCTTCCGGCTCGTCATGCACCGCGCAGACGTAGACCCCGAGTTCCGCCGCCGCGTGCGGGTCCGGGTGCGGGAGTTCCTGGAGGAGGTGATGAGGGTGGTGCAGGAGGGCGTGCGGCGGGGAATGTTGGCAGAGCTGGACCCGGAGGTGGTGGTCCGGGCCCTGGGAGCGTTGATCCGGGGGCTCGTGTTGTTCGACCGCTACGACCCGAACCCTCTGTTCGACCGGTACTCCGTGGAGACGGTGGCCCGGGAGGTGGCCCGGTTCGTCCTATACGGGCTGCTCCCGCGGACGCCCGCAGGACCCGCGGCCGGAGGTCAGCCGTGAGGCGTGCGCTGCTGCTGGGGGTGGTGCTGCTGACCGCGGTGACTCCTGCGCGGGCGCAGGCCGCGGCCCGCAGGCTGTCGTTCGCGGAGGCCGCGACCCTGGCCCTGCAGCAGAACCTGGGTCTGCGGGCCGCCGCCCTGGACGTGGCGGTGGCCGAGGCCCAGCTGGCCCAGGCCCGCGCCGCTCTGTCCCCTCAGGTTGCCCTTACGGGCTCGTATACGTATCTGCAGCAGCCAGGGCAGACCCTCAGCTTCCCTAACCCCTTCGCTCCAGTTCCCCCGACGGTGACCGTGCAGCTGCCGCCTCCGGAGCCCCACGTGGTCCTCCTGCGGCTGTCCGCGCAGTACCCCCTGTATACCGGGGGTCGGCTGGAGGCCCAGGTGACCCTCGCGGAAGCCAACCTGCGGGGCGCGCGGGCGGTGCTGGAGCGGACCAAGCAGCAGGTGCTGTTCCAGGTTCAGCAGGCCTACCTGCAGCTGCTGGTGGCGCGCGAGAACGAGGCCGCGGCCCGCCGGGCCGTGGCTGCGGCAGAAGAGTCGGTGCGGGTGGCTCGCGCCCGGCTTGCCGCGGGCGTGGCCGCGCCCTTCGACGTGCTGCAGGCGGAGGTGAGCCTGGCCAGCGCCCAGCAGGGATTGGCGAGGGCACAGGCGCAGGTGGGCAACGCCCAGGCTGCCCTCGCCGCGCTGGTGAACCTACCGCTGGACGTGGCCATCGATCCCACCGACCGACTGGAGGCGCGCGCGGTGGACGGGTCCCTGCAGGAGTTCGTCCAGCGGGGCCTGCGGCAGCGGCCGGAGCTAGAGGAGCTGCGGGCCCGGGCGCAAGCCGCCAGGGCGGGCATCGAGCTGGCCCGTAGTGGCGGCCGGCCCAACGTGGCCCTGGCCGCGCAGTACGACTGGTCCGGTCCCACGTCCAACTTGGCCAGCTCCTGGTCGGTTACCCTCGCAGTCACCCTGTCCCTGCACGACGGCGGGATCACGGAGCAGCGGGTACGCGAGGCGGAGCTGCGGCTGCAGCAGCTGGCCCTGTTGGAGGCTCAGATTCGACAGCGGGTGGAGCTGGAGGTGCGGCAGGCGTGGCTGAGCCTGCAGCAGGCGGGTCCTGAGCTGGCCGCCGCGGAGCGCGGCGTGGAGCAGGCGAGGGAGGCGCTGCGGATCGCCCGGGTGCGGTTCGAGGCGGGAGTGGGGACCTCCCTGGAACTGGTGAGCGCGCAGGCGCAGCTCGCGCAGGCGGAGGTGGCCCTGGCCGCAGCGCGGTTCAACCAGAACCTGGCACGGTTGCAGCTGCTGCTGGCCGCCGGATCGCTGTAGCGGAGGTCAGGGATGACACGACAAAGTTTTGACGCGACCTCGGATGCGACCGCGCGGCCGCGCGTGTGGCGACACCCGGCCTGCGGGGGGTGGCTCTGGCCGCTGATCCTGGCGTTCGCGGCAGGCTGTACCCGCCCCGCGCCGAGCCAGCCCGCGCTCAGTCCCCCGGCTGTGGCTGTGGAGGTCAGGGAGGTCCAACGGCGGACCCTGGAGCAGGAGGTGGAAGCGGCGGGGACGGTGCAGGCGGTGGCGACCGCGGATGTGGTGTCGCGGATTCCGGGCCGCGTGGCGGAGGTGGCGGTGGACGAAGGAAGCCTCGTGGTCCGCGGACAGGTCGTGGTGCGCCTGGACCCCTCGGACCTGGAGGAGCAGGTGCAACAGGCGAAGGCGGCGCTGGAGGCGGCCCGGGCGCGCGTGGCACAAGCGCTGGCCGCCCGGCAGCTGGCCTCCGACACCGCCCGGAGTCAGGTGGCGCAGGCGCAGGCCGCGGTGCAGGCCGCTCGGGCACAGGTGGCCTCCGCGGAAGCCCAGGTGGCCGCGGCGAGCAGCCAGCGGGCACGCACAGAGGCGGACCTGCGGCGGGTCCAGCAGCTGTTCCAGGAAGGCGCCATCCCGGCCCAGCAGGTGGACGCCGCGCGGGCAGCCGCGGAGGCCGCGCGGGCGCAGCACGAGGCTAGCCAGGCGCAGTGGCGGGCGGCCCGGGAACAGCTGCGTGCCGCGGAGGCCGCCCTGGAGCTTGCGCAGAGGAACTTCCAGCAGGTGGCGATCCGCCAGCGGGACGTGGAGCAGGCGGAGGCCGCCGCGCGGCAGGCAGAGGCCGCGCTGCGGCTGGCGCGCCTGCAGCTGCAGCACACCGCGGTGCGGGCCCCCCTCTCAGGGATCGTGGTGGAACGGCGCGTGGACCCGGGTGAGTACGCCGCACCCGGCGTGCCGCTGCTGGTGGTGGCGGACGTGAGCACGGTGCGGGTCGGCCTCGCGGTTTCCGAGACCCAGATCCGCACGGTGCGGGTCGGCCAGGCGGTGCGGGTGACGGTGGACGCCCTGCCCGGTCGGAGCTTCACCGGCCGTGTGGAGGGCTGGTCTCCCGCCGCGGACCCCAGAACCCGCAGCTTCCTCGTGAAGGTGCGCCTGCCCAACCCGGGCGGTTCTCTGCGGCCGGGGATGTTCGCCCGTGGCCGGATCGCCGTGCGGTCCAGGACGGACGTGCCGGCGGTACCCGAGGAGGCCGTGGTCCGCGAGGGGACGCGGGCGTACGTGTTCGTGGTGGTCTCGGGCGTGGCCAGGCGGCGTCCGGTGACCGCCGGCCTCTCGGCGGGCGGCTGGGTGGAAGTGGCGGACCTGTCCCCCGGTACGCCGGTGGTGGTCTCCGGGCAGGCGCTCTTGCGGGACGGCGACCCCGTACGGCCCTCGCGCTAACAGGTGCGCCGTGTGGCTGACGCGGCTTTCCATCCGACGGCCGGTCCTGGTCCTGATGGGCTGGGTGGCGCTGGGCGTGATCGGGCTGCGCCTTCTGGCGGGTATGCCCGTGGAGCTGCTGCCCAACATCGAGTTCCCCGTGGTGTCCATCGTGACCGTCTACCCAGGCGCGGGCCCCCAGGAGGTGGAGAGCGCCGTCACCAAGCCCATCGAGGAGGCGGTGGGTACGGTCTCCGGGGTTCGGGAGATCCAGGCCAGCAGCCAGGAGGCACTCTCCCTGGTGCTGGTGGAGTTCGCCCTGGGGACGGACCTGGACGCGGCCACGGGTGCGGTGCGGGAGAAGCTGGAAGCCGTTCGGGCACAGCTACCCCGGGACGCGCGGGCACCCGTTGTCCAACGCTTCAGCTTCTCCGCGTTCCCCATCCTGTCCCTGTCGTTGACCAGCGACAGCCGCACGCCCCAGGAGCTGCGGGAGCTGGTGGACGACCGCGTGCGGAGCCGGCTGGAGCACGTACCGGGCGTGGCCAACGTGGAGGTGATCGGCGGTCAGGTCCGGGAGATCCAGGTGGAGGTGGAGCGTGACCGCCTCCAGGCCTACGGGTTGAGCTTGGTGCAGTTCACCGCGGCGGTGGTGCAGGAGAACCTGAACGTGCCCGCGGGGTCCCTGCGAGCCGGCGGCCGGCAGCTGGCGGTGCGGGCCCTGGGGGAGTTCCGCAGCGTCCGGGAGCTGGAGCAGGTGCGCCTCCCCTTGCCCGGAGGAGGATCCGTGCGGGTGGGGGACGTGGCCCGGGTCCGGGACGGAGTGGCCGAGCGGACGCAGCTTTCCCGGCTCAACGGCCGGGAGAGCGTCACCCTGCTGGTGCGCAAGGCCGCGGACGCCAACACCATCACGGTGGCGGACGCGGTGAAGCGCGAGCTGGAACGGGTGCGGCGCCTGTACCCGGACCTGCACGTGACGGTGGCCAGCGACGCCTCCACCTTCACCCGGGAGGCAGTCAACGACGTGTTCCTGGCGCTCCTGCTGGGCGTGGTCCTGGCGTCCGCCATCGTGTTCCTCTTCCTGCACGACGCGGTCAACACCTTCATCGTGTTCCTCGCCATCCCCACGTCGCTGCTGGCCTCCTTCGTCGTCATCGCGTCCCTCGGCTTCACCCTGAACTTCTTCACGCTCCTGGGGCTCTCGCTGGCCATCGGCATCCTGGTGGACGACTCCATCGTGGTGCTGGAGAACATCCACCGCCACCTGGAAGGCGGAGAACCGCCTGCGGAGGCCGCGCTGAACGGGCGCAGCGAGATCGGGCTCGCCGCGGTCGCCATCACCCTGGTGGACGTGGTGGTGTTCGTCCCCCTGGGGCTGTCGGGAGGCATCTTCGGGCAGCTGCTGCGGCCCTTCGGCCTCACGGTGGCCACGGTGACCCTCGCGAGCCTCTTCGCGGCCTTCACGCTGACCCCAATGCTGGCCGCCCGGTGGCTGCGGCGGCGCACCGGCCGCGAGGCGCCGCAGGGTCTGTCCGCGCGCCTGTTCGCGCCCGTGGACCGCTTCTACACCTGGCTGGACGCCCGCTACGAGGGCCTCCTGCGGTGGGCCCTGCGCCGGCGCGGCGTGGTGGTCCTGCTGGGGGTCCTGTCGGTGGCGGTGGTGTTCCCCCTGGCGGGGCGGCTGGGCTTCGAGTTCGTCCCCACCGTGGACCAGGGCGTGCTGTCCGTCCGTATTGAGCTGCCCGCGGGGACCAGCCTCGCCCGCACCGCGGAGGTGGCGTCGCAGGTGGAAGGGCGGGTGCGGCGGGTCCCCGAGGTGGAGGACGTGATCACCAACGTGGGCACCGCAGGGCAGTTCGCGGAAACCGGCCCGCAGTACGCCAGCATGATCGTGCGGCTGAAGGAGCACCGTCGGCGGCGGGACGTGGAGGTGCTGCGGGAGCTGCAGAACGAGCAGGCGACCGCTCAGATCCCGGGCGCCCGGGTGGTGTACGCCACCGCCCAGGTGGCCGGTCCGGTGCGTCCCGTGGAGGTCCGGGTACTGGGGGACGATCTCGCCCTGCTGGCTAGGACCGCGGATCGCATCGCAGAGCGGCTGCGGGCCGTGCCGGGGACGCGGGACGTGGACGTGAGCGTGCGCATCGGCCGTCCGGAGCTGCAGGTCCGGGTGGACCGGGAGCGGGCGAGCCAGCTAGGCCTGAGCACCGCCACCGTGGCGGCGGTCCTGCGGAACGCGGTGGAGGGCAGCGTGGACACCCAGCTGCGGCTGGACGGGGACGAGGTGCCCGTGCGGGTGCGCATGGTGCGGGACGGGCGGGCTCTCGGGCCTTCGGACCTCCCGGACCTGCTGGTAGCCACCGTGGGCGGCCGTCCCGTGTACGTACGGGACGTGGCGTGGGTGGAGCCGGCGCTCGGCCCGACCCAGATCGACCGCCGCAACCGTCAGCGCGTGGTGACGGTGTCGGCCAATCTTGAGCCGGGCGCTTTCGCGGGCAACGTCAACCGGCTGGCCGCGCGGGCCCTCGCGGACATCCAGGTTCCAGGTGTTGGGGTGGAGTTCGGGGGCCAGGCGGAGCAGATCGCGGAGGCGGGAGGCACGTTCCTGTTCGCCCTGGGGCTAGGCGTGGTCCTGGTGTACATCCTGCTGGCGGCCCTGTTCGAGAGCACCTTCACACCCTTCTCCATCATGCTGGCGCTCCCCCTCGCGTGGGTCGGCGGGATCCTGGCGCTGCTGGCCACGGGCAAGAGCCTGTCCATCGTCAGCGCCATCGGCTTCCTCCTCCTCACCGGGCTGGTGATGAAGAACTCCATCCTTCTCGTGGACTACACGAACACCCTCCGGGCCCGCGGGCTGGAGCGGACGGAGGCAGTGCTTCGGGCCGGCCCCACGCGCCTCAGGCCGGTGGTCATGACCACCCTGTCCGTGATCCTCGGCAGCCTGCCCGTGGCCCTGGAGTTCGGCAAGGGCTCCGAGCTGCGCTCGCCCCTCGCGTGGGCGGTGATCGGGGGCCTCACGTGGTCGACCCTGCTGACCCTGGTGGTCATCCCGGTAACGTACACCCTGCTGGACGACCTGCGGGGGTGGGCGGCGCGGGCCTGGAGGCCGAGGCCGGCGCCCGCGCGGGAGGTGGCCGAGGAGGGAGGCCGATGAAGCTGGTACTGGTGGTGTACGAGGCAGGCGTGGACGACTCCGTCACCGAACTGCTCCGCCAGCTGGAGCTGCCGGGCTGGACGAAGCTGGAGGGCGCCGTGGGCTTCGGCCGGAAGGGGCTGCGGCTGGGCACTCCCATCTGGCCCGGGACCAACCACGTGCTGTTCGCTGCCTTGGAGGATGGAGCCGTGGACCGCTTCCTGAGGGCGCTGGAGCAGCTGAAGCAGGGCTACCTGCGGCCTCCCGCGATCGAGACCTTCGTGTTGCCCCTGGAGGGCTGAGTTTGGCACGCTGCCTGCCCGCGGTCGCGGCGCCGGTGACGCGGGCCTCCAGCCTGCGGTACGCCCTCCGGAGCCCTTTCCCCGGGAGAGCCTGCCGCCGTTCCTGCGGTACGTTGGGACGGCCGTCCCCTGCCCTACTCCGTCACCGTAGTCCGCGGGGTCTTCATCAAACGGGTTGGGGCTGGAGGTCCTGTGGCCGCAGGTGCTGGCCCTCCTGGCCTTAGGGATTGTCGTCTTCGGCGCGGCGATTGTACGGTTCCAGAAGAAACTGGACGAGCCGGGAGGTGCCAGGTGGCGGACAAGGAGATCGTGTTCACGGAGGAAGCGCCCCGGGCCATCGGCCCCTACTCGCAGGCCGTCAAGGCGGGCGGGTTCGTGTTCGTGTCCGGCCAGATCGCCCTGGATCCCGCGACCGGCCAGCTGGTGCTGGGGGATGTGCGCCTGCAGACCCGCCGGGCCCTGGAGAACGTGCGCGCGATCCTGGAGGCGGCGGGGTCGTCCCTGGACAAGGTGGTGCGTACCACCGTGTACCTGAAGGACCTCAACGACTTCAACGCCATGAACGAGGAGTACACCCTGTTCTTCCGAGACGCTCGGCCGGCCCGGGTGACGGTGCAGGTGGCGAAGTTGCCGCGGGACGCCTTGGTGGAGATCGACGCCATCGCCTTGCTGTGAAGCCACCGGCCCTGTCCACGGGCTACGTCCGGCGGCAGGGCTGAAGGCGTCGGCCGGGCCCATCCGCAGGTGGTACAATGGCCCGGGTTGGGGGGTCGTCTAGCGGTAGGACCCCGGACTTTGGATCCGGCGACCCAGGTTCGAATCCTGGCCCCCCAGCCACGGACGGGTGGGTGGGCCGGCTGTCAGGGAGCCCGAAGACTCAACGCCTCCCGCAGCTGTTGGGCCCGCTCCGCCGGGATCAGGTGGCGCACCTGACCGGCCCGGACGAGCCCTGCCCCTAGTACCTCTCCCTGGAAGCTGAGGGCCACGAAGCCTGAGGGTCGGGACACAGGCACCGTCTGGCCGGCCAGCAGGCGGTCCCACTGGTCCCGGTGCAGGTCCAGGCGGTTCTGGATACGGTCTCCCAGCCACTGCACGAGCCAGCTGGTGGGGCGCTCCTCCCCGCGTCCCCAGCGGGCAAAGGCCCGCAGGCCGCAGCCCACCAGCTCCCACCGCTGGCCCGACTCCCACCGGGCTGGGGGCCAGGCCCCGCAGCGGTGCAGCCAGAGGTGTTTGCCGGCCACCAGCCACCGCACGCCCTGCAGGTGGTGCGGAGCCACCCCCAGATCGTCCCTCACCAGGCGAAGAGCCCGTTCGACCCGCCGGTAGGCTTCGTTTTCGGGAATCCGGGAGGACGGGTGGACGAGGGGTGGGGAGGCCCACTGTGCCCTTTCCGCGCCGGCGCGGCGGAGCCGCACCACGAACAGCCCGCCGGAGTCCAGGTGGTGAGGGTACACGCGCCACGCGTGCCGCAGTCGCGGGTCGTAGCGGCGTCCCCCGAACTCTGTGAGCCCCTGTGCGTGGGGCACGGGAAAGGAGAGGGGTTCCACGCTGAAGTCCGGGTGTTCCGCGAGGACCCGGTCCACCACGGCCTCGTTCTCCTCCGGCGCGAACGTGCAGGTGGCGTACACCACCACGCCTCCCGGGCGCACCAGGCGCACCGCGCGCCGCAGCAGGGCCTCCTGCAGACGGCTCAGGCGCCGGCGGGTGGCCTCGGGGAGGTCCCGCAACACCCGCGGGTCGTCCCGCGCGTTGCCTTCTGCAGAGCAGGGCGCGTCCACCAGCACCGCGTCGAACACAGCGCCCAGGGGAAAGCTGCGGCCGTCTGCGCGGAGGCTGAGGACGTTCAGCCTCGCGGTGCGCTGCACGTTGGAGCTCAGGGCCCGGAGCCGGCGGTCGCTGGTGTCCGCGGCGACCACGGTGCCCTCGGGCAGGAGCTCCGACAGGTGGGTGGTCTTGCCACCGGGAGCCGCGCACAGGTCCAGGACGACCCGGGCCTGCGTTCCGCCCACGAGGGCGTGGGCCACCAGGGCCATGACTGACTCCTGCACGTACACGTAGCCCAGCCAGTGCTCCAGCGTCTTGCCGATGGGAAACGGCTCGTCCTTCACCCGGTACACGTGCGGCGGGAACGGCAGGGCTTCCAGGGCGAACCCCTGGGTCCTCAGCCGCTGGAGGACTTCCACGTCCGGCAGCCGGGAGGGGAAGGTCCGGATGGCTTTTGGGGCGGGAGTCCGGCAGGCGGCCTCGCAGAGTTCCCACTCCGGGAGGACGCCGCGGTAGCGGTCCCACAGCATCAGCGGTACGTGGCCAGTAGCTGGGGCAGGGCCTCCTCCGCCCGGTGTCGCGGCTCGTAGCCCACCTCAGCCCGTGCCCGGGCGATGCTGAAGTGGTGGGGAGCCAGCATCGCCCGTAGGTTAGCCGGGCTGAGCATCTCCGCTCCTGGAGCCCTGGCTAGGCGGGCCGCCATCCGCAGCAGGGCCGCGGCAGGCCCCACCGCCCACCCCGGCACGGGGATCTCCCGCACGCGTACTCCTAGGGCCTGCGCCGCCAGACGGACCAGCTCCCGGACGGTGCGGCGGGCTCCGTCGGTGACGTTGTACGCGCGCCCGGCGGCCTCCGGGCGGGAGGCGGCCAGGAGGTGTGCTTGCACCACGTCGTCCACGTGGACGAGGTCCAGGGGCGCCCGACCGCCTCCCACCATGGGGAACCACCCGCCCCGCAGCACCCGCACCGCGTTGGGGGTGAAGTGGCGGTCCCTGGGACCGTAGATGAAGCAGGGGCGCAGGGCCACCACCTCCACCCAGCCGCGGCTGTGGTACTGGAAGCACACCTCCTCCGCCAGCGCCTTGGACTCCCCGTAGGCGCCGCTGGGACGGGGTGGAGTGCTCTCGTCCGCGCCCTCCGGCGCGGACTCCCCGTACACGGCCACGGAGCTAGTGAATACCATGCGCCGTACGCCGGCGTCCACCGCGGCCCGCAGGACGTTCTCGGTCCCGGCCACGTCGTACGAGACCCCGAACCTCCCAGCCCTCCTGCAGCAGGCGCTCCGCCAGGTGTCCGCCTACGAAGCCCGTCACGCCGGTGACGAACGCCCTCATAGAGCCGTCTACCAAGAGTACCAGAGAAGCCCGCGCCGCTGCACAGGCACGGAAGCCGGTTTCGGGCCGGCGGAGGGTTCCCGGGCCGGCTGCCGAAAAACCGACCCGGGATGCGGCTGCGCAAGGCCCTGGTGCGGTTGGTGGAGCGGGAACGGGTCTGCCGGGTGGCCACCGTGGACCCCTCCGGGATGCCCCACGTGGTGCCCGTGTGCCACGTGTGGGAGGGAGGCAAG